>CAJNCB010000005.1:0-107497 GCA_905221155.1 bacterium
CCATTCTTATCTACACGTTTAACCGTTACGCCTGTTCCTTTACCTGTGAATGTCTTCTCTGGTGTGAACGTTACTGTTCCATCTGGTGCTACTGTGTATGTTCCTTCTCCTGGAATTGTCTTAGTTGTTGATCCATCTTCGAAGGTTGCTGGTACTTCATCGTCCATTGGTACGTCTGGGTTACCTGGTGTGAATGTTGGTTTACCGTTTTGTTCTTTACCTTGGATGTCTGTTGTTTCAGCTGGGTCTGCAGTTGGGGTTACCGGAGTCACGTTTGGTGTATATTTAGCTGTTACTGGGGTACCATTCTTATCTACACGTTTAACCGTTACGCCTGTTCCTTTACCTGTGAATGTCTTCTCTGGTGTGAACGTTACTGTGCCGTCTGGTGCTACTGTGTATGTTCCTTCTCCTGGGATGACTTTTTCTGTTGAACCATCTTCGAAGGTTGCTGGTACTTCATCATTCATTGGCACCTCATCAGCACCTGGTGTGAATGTTGGTTTACCTGTTTGTGTTTTACCTTGAATATCTGTTGTTTCAGCTGGGTCTGCGGTTGGGGTTACTGGAGTTACTGTTGGTGTATAAGTAGTTTCTACTTTTGTTCCGTTAGTATCCTTCGCTACAACCTTAGCTGGATCTGGTGTGCCTGTGAAGTCTTTGTTTGGTTGGAATGTAATCACTCCTGTTGTTGGATCAATGGTGTATGTTCCAACTTCTTTACCATCTTTAAGAGCTGGCATTGTGGTTACTTCGTTACCACTTGGGTCTACCAATTTAACAGTTGTCTTATCAATTGGCGCTACCTCATCACCTTGTTTGAACATTGACTCTGTTTCTTGAGTTTGTGGTTGACCTTGTTTTCCAGATGTTTCTTTTGGTTCTGCGGTTGGTTCTACTGGAGTTACTGTTGGGGTGTAAGTTGTTTCTACCTTAGTTCCGTTAGTATCCTTCGCTACAACCTTAGCTGGATCTGGTGTACCTGTGAAGTCTTTGTTTGGTTGGAATGTAATCACTCCTGTTGTTGGATCAATTGTGTATGTTCCAACTTCCTTGCCATCTTTAAGAGCTGGCATTGTTGTTACTTCATTACCACTTGGGTCTACCAATTTAACAGTTGTCTTATCAATTGGCGCTACTTCATCACCTTGTTTGAACATTGACTCTGTTTCTTGAGTTTGTGGTTGACCTTGTTTTCCAGATGTTTCTTTTGGTTCTGCTGTTGGTACTACTGGAGTTACTGTTGGTGTATAAGTAGCTGTAGCTGGTGTTCCATTCTTATCTTTAACTTCAACAGTTGCTGGATCTGGTGTACCAATAAAGTCTTTGTTTGGTTTAAATGTTACAACACCTGTTAATGGATCGATTACGTATTTACCAACTTCTTTTCCATCTTTTGTAGCTGGAATTTCTTTGTCTTCTACTGGTTGTCCATTTACTACGAATTTAGCTGGTTGCTGTTCGTTGATTGTGATTGGCGCTGTTTCATCACCTTGAGTAAATTTAGGTGTTCCTGTTTGCTCTTGACCTTGTTTACCACTTGAAGTTACACCTTCTCCTGTTGGAGTTACTGGTGTTACTTTTGGAGTATAAGACCCTTTTGAAGTAACTGGAACTTTGTTTCCTTCTGAGTCAGTTGCTGTTACTGATACTTGTACATTAACACCTTTAGCTTTTCCTGTAAATGTTGGAAGTGGTTCAAATGTTACTACACCTGTTGTTGGATTGATTGAGTATGTTCCTTCTCCATCAACTACCACTTTACCTTCAGCATTAGCTCCTTCTAATGAGTATGCTGCTGTTGTCCAATCTACGTTCGTCCCATCAGGTGTATTAGTCGCAGTATTTAGTTCTTCAAAGCGCTCTTTCCCTGAAATAGATGTTTGTGTTTGACCTTGTTTTCCAGTCGTTTCATCATCAGCTGGGTCAATTCCGTATACAGTTGGTGTATATGTATTTTCTACCGCTACTGTTACTGGATTTCCTGATTCATCGTTGAATGTTACATTCGCTGAAACTTTCATCGGTGTAGCTGTTCCTACAAATCCTTCTACTGGAGTGAACGTTACTTCACCTGTTGTTGGATCTACTGTATAAGTTCCTTGGTCAGTTGTTACTGAAGAAACTTTATTACCTGTTGTTGGATCTACCAGTTTGTAATCTGATACTGTAGTTCCTTCTTTTCCATCATTGAAGTTATCTGCCATTGAGTCAGTTTGTTTCTGACCTTGAGCTCCTGATGATTTTTCTGGATCTGTTACTACGATGTAGTAAGTTGTTTCTGCTACTGCGTCTTCTGTTACTTCTCCAGCATCTGTTCCATCTACTGTTGGAGTTGTCACAACACCGTTTGAATCTACTGCTCTTGCTGTTACTTTGTAACGTCCTTTTTGAGATAGTACATAAGCGTTAGCCTTAGCCAAGTTTGCTTCAGCTGCTGTTTTAAGAGCTGCACGCGCAGTTTCTACCGCTTTTTCAGCTTCTAAAGCTGCAGTACGCGCTGATTCTACTTCTGTATTTTTTGTTGCAAGATTTGCTTGAGCTGTTGCTAATTGAGCCTCAATAGATGCTTTAAACTCTTTTACATTAGCAAGTTTTCTTTCTGCTAATTCTTGAGCTGTTGGAGAAATTGTACGTAATTTCAAGTTGTCTAATGCTGCTTGAGCATCTTCTACCGTTTTTGTTGAACGATCTAATAGTTCTTGAAGACGTGCTAATTCATTTTGTGTTTCTTGTTGTTCTTTTACAGCTGTTGCTGCCGCTTGAGTTTTAGCTGCTGCTGTACGTTGTGCTTGAATATAAGCTGTTTCTTCTGCTTGAGCTCCATCAAAAGTAGTTACTGTTCCATCTGGTGCAGTTGCAGTTACTTTTGTCTTAATAGTATCAGAATCTGTTGCTGATGTTTTATCATCGATTGTATCCGCGAATGCTACATTTGCTTTAGTTGACTTGATTAAGTCTACTGATGTACCTTTTGCTTCTGAATAACTTGTTGAAGTCCCTGTTGGTTTAGCATTTTGAATTGATGCTACGTCTGTTGAGCTTGCTTCACGGTATGCTACATACCCTTTAAATCCTGATGCTGTTTCAATTTCCCAACCAGCATTTGATTGTTTAGCTGTTACTGCTGTACCGTCAGAAGATGTCCATTGGTTTGTTACTGAGTCATAGCTTACTGTAACTACCATTCCTTGTTCTGAAGATGTATTATCCTTTTTAACTAGAGTCTCTGTACGTGTAACATTACCTACTGCTGTTACCTCACCATTTTTACGGATTTCAGCAATCTTGTCCACTAAGGTTGACGCTGAAGATGTTGTATTCCATGTACGTTCAAACTCATAAACAACGAACTTAACATCACCATTTGCTTGAGCATCTGTATATACACGACGTTCAATAAGAGTTGATGTACCATTGCCATTGTCTTTTAGTTCATAAGCTTTTTCAGTAGGTAACGAATATTTACCTGTTGCACGGTTAAATTCCGCTTTAAGTGTAGTACCTGCTACATCAGTTACCATCGCAAATTCACGTTGGATGTTTGCTTTAACCTTATCAGTTGTGGCTTTTGATACAATATTATCGACACCAACATATTTTGTAGATTCTGGAGTCACTGTTAAGTTAAGAGTTGAATCTCCTGTTGTTGAAGCTGCTCCTAACACCGCACCTTCTTGTAACGCAGTGTTTGTAGTACCTGCTGCAACTGTCCAGTTACCATCTTTAACTACAAGTTTTGTAACAGTTCCATCAGGCATTGTAATTTCAGCTTTGTTAGCACCTTTTGAAATTGTCACAGGTACATTTGTTGCATAAGCTTCAACATTCTTAACAGTAATCTTAGGTGCTACTGCGATTGTAATATTTTCATGGGCTTCTTGACCATACATATTCCAATCCTGATTTTTCGCATTGGTTGTATTATTATAGTCTTTGGCATAAACAGCAGCTGTAAAAATTCCCGCTTCTGACGCTGTTCCATTAATTTCTCCATTTTGTGGATTATAACTTAATCCAGGTACAACATCATTAATTGGTGTATTACTTCCTGTATATGTACCATTCAATGCTGTGTGGGCTGTGACTGTTTGTGGTCCGTTCTCGGTATTTACTTTAGATCCATCAACTGCAGTAAAGGTTGCTCCATTCGTGCCTCCAGGAGCAGTTTTTGAACCGGCAACAACTTTTTCTCCATTACTTCTGTATACATAACCAGTTCTTTCATCACGACTCATTCCATCATTATCAACATATTTGATGTTATGATTAACTTGATCGCCTACTGTTACTAATTTTGATTTTCCTTGAATAAGTGGTGCAGATGAATCTTGCCATCCTATCCATCCAGCCGTTAAGTCTCTGAAAGTAACTTGCTGAGTAGCTCCACCTTTCTCTACAGTTACAATATAGCGCATGTCATATACACCGTTTTGAAGAGTAGATGCTACATATCCTTCTACAGTATCTGTAGTTGCATTATAAGCTAATCCTGGTGGTAAGTTGCTCGCTTCAATTTTTGCAATTGTGTATCCTGCAGCAGTTGCCTCTGGTGATAAACTAAAACGTTTTTTCACATCTGTAAGATATACATAGTGATTTCCTTGTTCAAAAGTATAACCATAGATTTCTGTGGCTAGATACTCATAGGCACCTCCTGCACCCCATGTTGTATTCCCATTAGTTTTTCCTGTAGCACGAAGCTTCCCTTTCCATAGTTCTGCTTCACGTCCAAGTTTTTGAGCTTCTGTTTTAGATAAAGGAATATCAGTACGACCACTTATCCCTGCTTGTCCACTATTAGCTGCTGGCACATCAGTGTTCTCAGATTGATAACCATGAACATAAACTTTATAGTTAGCGTTACCATCTAGTACTTTGTAAGATTTACCTGTAGAACCAAGAAATTCACCATTTTCTTTTCTTAGTTCTTTACTAGAGGCTGTGTATCCTTCATTGGCTGAAAGAGCCACTGAGAATTTTCCATCACGACCAATCCCATTACGTTTCAATTCATCGTAAACTGCTTGAATAGACTCGTTTAAACGGTTTAACTGGGCATCCACTTGTTCTTTTGTCAAGCTCTTATCTGCCAAGAGTTTGTTAGTTTCTGCTAGGACAGCTTGGTTTTTAGCAACTGCAGCTTCGATAGCAGCTTTACCCTCAGCAGCAAGGTCCTTTTTGTCCATTTCTGAATAAGCTAATTGACTAGTAACTTCTGCTTCAGATGCAACTTGGTTCAAAACCTTGGTATCTACTGCAGGAGTTTCTTGTTTCTGATTAGCTGCTTCTTCTTTCTTTGCAGTTTCAGCAGCGTTTGATTCTACAAGAACTGTCACTAAAGCCTTGAGAGCTTCTGTTTGGCTATCAACTTCTGCTTGTTCAGCTGTTGGGTTCGCAAAAACTGATTTCGCTGTTGCCAAGGCTTCCTTTGCAGCAGAAAGAGCACTTGCATCTGCATTTTTAGCTGCAGCGATACGGTTCTCTAAGCCTGAAATTGCTTCATGGAGCGCTGTTTTATTTGCAGCAACCTTTTCAGCAGTCGCTTTAGGAGCCTCTACTGTTTTTTCTTCTTCTGCTGCTTGCTTAACTTCAGCTTCTTTTTGAACTGGAGCTTGGTCCTTCTTATCCTCAACCTTATCAGTTAAGTCAGTTGCCTGTTTCACTGTAATGGCAGTCTCATCTACCTGCTTGGTTTCATTGGCAGATACTGCTCCATTTCCAAGGAACATCAAACCAGCCGCAATCGCTACGGATGCTGCTCCAAAGCTATATTTACGAATCCCATAACGGATGTATTTTTCTACTCTAAAATCTTGTTGTTGCTTGCCTTTCATCGAGACTAACAACCTCCTTTTATTTTCATCATGTTAGTTAAAAATTTCCCAAAAAATCCCTCAACAACTTTTACATAATTGAGAGAAAATTTTATATAATTCACAATTAACATGTATATAAATAATATCACATCTTATCTCATTACACAAGATATTTGATTTATAAATTTAAAAAAAAATAACAATTTTCCAAGTGAAATTTAAGTTAACATTTTACTTGATTTATCAGCATTCCATACAGTTAATAATTTTTAAAATTGTCACTTTTGTTTCTATTTTCTGAATATTCACCAATCTCTTTTTACAATTAAATTTCCTCCGTGTTTCATCAGCGTTTTTGTATATTTATTTATAAATACCCTTTTAAAACGATTTCTTTATCTCATTTTTATATATTTTCCTTTTATTGCTTAACTTTAAAAAGATGAATCCAAATCCTCCTACCATCTTTTAATATTTTCCAAGAAGGTTAGATAATGAAATAAAACGAAATACAAAAAAACGAGCACTTTCGTACTCGTTCTCTGATAGAAACTACTGATTAAAGTGAGTTTACGTCAACTTTGATACCAACACCTTGAGTAGTTGTGATAGTCAAGTTTGTTACGTAAGTTCCTTTAGCTGTAGCTGGTTTTGCTTTTTGGATTGTTTCGTTGAAAGCTTTGAAGTTTTCAACCAATTTTTCAGCTTCAAATGATACTTTACCGATGATAGCTTGAACGTTACCTGCACGGTCAGCACGGTAAGTGATTTTACCACCTTTAGACTCTTCAACTGCTTTAGCAACATCCATTGTTACAGTACCAGTTTTAGGGTTTGGCATCAAGTTACGTGGTCCAAGGACACGTCCAAGACGTCCAACAAGAGCCATCATGTCAGGTGTAGCGATAACTACGTCGAAGTCCAACCAACCGTCGTTGATTTTAGCAACAAGGTCATCTTCACCAACAAAGTCTGCACCAGCAGCTTTTGCTTCTTCAGCTTTTGCACCACGTGCGAAAACAAGAACGCGTGAAGTTTTACCAGTACCGTTTGGCAATACCATTGCTCCACGGATTTGTTGGTCAGCTTTTTTAACGTCGATGTTCAAGTTGTAAGCAACTTCTACAGTTGCGTCAAATTTTGCAAAGTTAGTTTCTTTTGCAAGTGCTACAGCTTCTTCTACGCTGTATGCTTTTGTGCTGTCGATTTTCTCAAGAGCAGCACGAAGTTGTTTGCTTTTTTTAGCCATTTTCTATTCTCCTTGTAAGTGGTTCAATCGATTTTCATCTCCCACGTCACTCCTCGAAATGATGAAGTCTTGCGGGTTTTCAGTCTATTATTTTTCTTTTCCTACTTCGTTAAGCTCCCTTGCTGTACCCAAGTACAAGCTTCAGTCACTTGCCTAGTATGAAAAGTAACTAATAGACTGCTGTGAGATTTTCTACTGTGTTATTGATTAGTCAACAACAGTGAATCCCATAGAACGAGCAGTACCTTCGATCATACGCATTGCAGACTCTACGTTTGCTGCGTTCAAATCTGGCATCTTAGTTTCTGCAATTTCTTGTACTTGTGCACGAGTAACTGTAGCAACTTTAGTTTTGTTAGGTGTTCCTGACCCTTTTTCAACACCTGCAGCTTTTTTCAAAAGAACAGCAGCTGGTGGTGTTTTAGTGATGAAAGTAAATGATTTATCTTCGTAAACTGAGATAACAACTGGAATGATCATACCAGCTTGGTCAGCTGTACGAGCGTTGAACTCTTTTGTGAATCCCATGATGTTGATACCAGCTTGACCAAGAGCAGGTCCAACCGGTGGAGCTGGTGTAGCTTTACCAGCAGGGATTTGCAATTTTACAAGTTTTTCGACTTTTTTAGCCATTTTTAAATCCTCCTTTGTGGTTTTGGCGGTAATTAAAGATTTTTACCTCCCACAAGTATGCTTTACACATACCCATCTATTATACACTATTTATCTAGAATTGCAAGAGAAAAGTTTATTTTTTAATCAACGTAATCTCCGCCTTCAAAGCCGTAGTATTCTTCCAAACTAAGACCACTTGCAGCAATTTCTTTTGCTTCTTTTCCGACATAACGAAGGTGCCATTCTTCAGCCATATAGCCGGTTTCTTTTTCCTTACCTTTGAGATAACGGACAACAAAGCCATAATCAGCCGCATGGTTCAAGAGCCATTGAGCCGCTTTTTCTTCTGTTACTAAATCACCATCAGTCCCAATAACATCAAAGGCCAAGCCTGTCTGGTGTTCACTATAGCCAGGTCGGGCAGAGTAACGGTCAGCTGCTGCTTTCCCATCTTGGTTGACATAATCTTGATATAGCTTGGTCTGAGTTTCATAACTTCTAAAGCCACTGTAATGATCACTAATTGGGAAACCTGCCTCTTGCATAGCTTTGATGAGTTTGAGCAACTCTGCCTTGGCTGTTGGATTTTCCCCTGGATTATAGTCTTTTGACAAAGGATAGTGTTTATTTGCTACGATGATTTCATCGTATTTCCCTTGGATGCTATAGTAATCACCCTTATTGACCACTTCTGCTTTTTTCTGGGCAGCACCTTGAGATTTATTTCCGACTGTTCCATCAGCTTTGGCTGTTTGTTCTGTTTTAGCTGCTCCATCTTCATTTTTTGCTTTTTCTTGCGAACAAGCTGCTAGACTCAAGGCTAGCAAGGCTGTCAAGACAAGGTATCTTTTTTTCATTTCTACTCCTTTATTTCTAATAGTTTATCTACTTCTATTGATAAACGTTTAACTAATCTTTCAATCTCATCAGGTTTTGCTTGGTAGGTCTCTGCTGTCATTTCTTCAAAGGGAACCCACCATACTGGACCACGTCCATTGAGACCGTGACCATTCATATCACCCCTTCGTCTAGGGAAAAGATGCCAATGAAGGTGGGCATCGCCATTTCCTAGAAGTTCGATATTCATTTTCTCGGCAGCAAAGGCCTCGGCAACTACCTCTTGGACTATACTCATTTCCTCTAGAAAACGAATTCTAGTTTCCTTTTCTAAATGATGCAATTCGGTAACATGTTCCTTGGCTAGAAAGAGACTATAGCCTGCAAAATACTGGTGGTCTCCAATCACAAGATAGCCTGTTTCCAACTCTTTGACAAAATAGGGATTTTCTCCCTTCTTGATGAGCTCAATTCTCTGGCAAATAAGGCACATATTAGTCTACCAATTCGCTCTTAAGGTAAGCATCAACCATACGCTCTGTTGCGACCACCGAGTCAATATGAGCGCGCTCATAAGAATGGCTAGACTCTATACCAGCACCAAGAAGGGCGTGTTTGACCTCTGCCCCTGCAGACATAGCTGCTGAAGCGTCCGAACCATAAAATGGATAGATATCCAGCTTAAATGGAATATCTTGCTCTTTAGCCAAAGCAACCAAATGTTGACGGAAGTCATAGTGATAAGGTCCAGAAGCATCCTTGACACAGATAGACACTGTATATTCGTCTGTTTGCTGGTCATCTCCCATAGCTCCCATATCCACAGCCAGATATTCTACCACCTGAGCAGGAATATTAGAGTTGGCCCCATGCCCCACTTCTTCAAAGACTGAAAAAGCAAAATGGGTTGTTACGGGCAATTCAATCTTCTCTTCCTTATAAATGCGAAGCAGATTAAGCAAGATCGCTGCGCTCACCTTATCGTCCAAATGACGAGACTTGATAAAACCTGTCTCTGTCACGACGGTTCGTGGATCAAAGCTGATAAAATCACCGACCTCAATCCCCAAGGCACGAGTTTCTTTTTCATTGGTCACTTTTGCGTCCAAACGCACTTCCATATTGTCCTGAGTGCGTTCTGCAGTTCCTGCATCCTTGTAAACATGGCAAGAAGTTTGGTGGATGAGGATGGTTCCTGATACTTTTTCACCTGTACTAGCCACATGAACGGTACAGTTTTCACCTTCAATCATGTTCCAAGGAAAACCACCGATACGGTCCAATTTGAGACGACCGTCTGGTTTGACAGCACGGACAATAGCACCCAGCGTATCTACATGGGCAGTCACATAGCGATGCTCTTCATCATTTTGACCTTTGATGGTCACATTGACACCGCCCTTAGCTGTGCGAATCGGCTGGTAACCAAAACCTTCTAGAGTCTTGACTAAATAGTCCGAAATCTCCCTAGTGAAGCCCGTTGGCGACTCAATGGCTGTCAGTTCTTTGATATATTCTACTGTTTGATTCATTTCTTCACCTCTTTTGCTACCTATTATAACACATTTATCATCGGATAAAAAAAGAAAATCACTCCTGTAGACTTGCTACAAAAGTGATTTTAATGATTATTCCATTTCAAAAACATCGCTTTCTTGCTTGTTTGGTAGAACCAATGAGAGCAAGATTCCGACGATGGCTGGTACCAACCATGGGAGAGATGCCTTGGCAAAAGGAAGAGCGTTGACAAGGTTTGCAAGAAACTCAACCTTAAATGAGCTTCCTAATACGCTTGCAATGGCAATAGCTGTAACAACAGCAATTGTCAACTGCATACCTGGTTTTGAAAGGGCAACAAATTTGTTGACAATGACAATCATAACGATGGCAATGGTGATTGGGTACAAGATAACCAGTACAGGGATTGAATACTTGATAATCGCATCAAGACCCAAATTGGCAATGGCAAATCCAATCAAGGTAAAGGCTGTCGCATAAACCTTGTAGCTGATTTGCGGGAAGCGTTCATTAAAGAACTCAGCTGTTGACACAATCAAACCAACTGTTGTTGTGAAGCAGGTTACAGTAACCATAGCTGCAAGGAAGAGTTGAGCTGTTGAGCCAAAGATTTCTTGAGTAGCTTGTGACAAGATGTAAACACCTGGTGTTCCACCCTTCATCGCTTCAGCTGGTACCGGGAAATGATTTCCAAGGAAACCTAAACCGATATAAAGAGCACTGAAGGCAAGGGCAACAACGATACCAACCACCCAAATAGTTGAAATGTATTCTTTCTTACTTGAAAACCCGAGTTGTTTCAAGGTTTGAACTGCGATTACACTGAAGGCAACTGAAGCAAGGGCGTCCAAGGTATTGTAACCTTCTAGGAAACCTGTACCAAAAGCAGAAGCTTGATAAGCAGCTGAAGCAGCTTGAGGACTTGTTCCACCGTATTTGAAAGCTCCTAGAACAACCAAGATGACGATCAAAATCGCAAAGACTGGCGTTAAAATACGGCCGATACGGTCTAAGATTTTTGATGGATTAAGCGAGATTAAATATGCTGCCGCAAAGTACAGAACTGTAAAGACAATCAAGCCAAGTCCTTTATTTGCATCCGATAAAAGGGGGCTAATCCCTACTTCGTAAGCTGTTGTAGCAGTACGTGGAATAGCAAAGAATGGACCAATTGATAAGTAAAGAACTGAGAGGTAAAGAGTCGCAAACCAAGGCGCTATCTTTGTTGAAATCTCGTAAATATATCCTTTAGGATTTAGCGTTCCAATAATAAGGGTCAAGACGGCGATACCGACACCTGAAAAGACAAAACCTGCGATTGCAGGAAGAAAATGTTCTCCAGATAGAGCACCTAGAGAAGGCGGAAAAATCAAGTTCCCCGCACCAAAAAATATTCCAAACAGGAGTAAACCTGTTAGGGCACCTTTTTTAGCCATGAAAATCTCCTTCATATTTATAAAATACTGACCTAGTATATCATGAATAGGAGTATGAAAAAAGCTTCACGAAGTAAATATTGAATGTTTTCAAGATTCTTAAAAATGAGAATTGTCTAAAAATAAAATCCCCTACCCAGTCCACACCAAGTAGGAGAAAATTCTACTGTTTAAAGTTCTTCAAAGGCCATCATGCCACCTTGTACATTGATAACCTCATAACCTTGTTCTGATAAGAATTGGCAAGCACGCGCCGATCTCATTCCAGATTTACAAATAACATAATGTAACTGTTCCTTGTCCAACTGATCATAAATATCAGCTAATTGACTCAGAGGAAGATTCTGAGCACCTTCTAAATGAAGAGCTTCAAACTCATCCACTTCTCTCACATCTACTAGAGAAAGTTGGTCATTTTGGTAAAGCTGGTAAAATGCGTCAAAGGAAATTTCTTTCATTCTTTTTCTCCTAAAATAGTTTTAATTCTTTTTTTCAAATCCGGCACCACTTCTGACTCAAACCAAGGATTTTTGGCCATCCAGATTTGATTTCGCGGCGAGGGGTGAACTAGTGGAAAATAGGTTGGCAAGTAGTTCTGGTAGTGTTTTACGCGTTCTGTCACCTTGCCACTGATTTTCTCCTTTAAATAGTAGGCCTGGGCATATTGCCCAATCAATAGGGTCAATTGAATATCTGGTAACTCTTGCAAGAGCTGCGGATGCCATTTTTCAGCAAAGCCAGTTCTCGGTGGCAGGTCACCTGACTTGCCATGCCCTGGAAAGTAGAAATCCATAGGCAAAACAGCAAAATATCCTGAATTGTAAAAGGTATCTTCATCCACACCTAGCCAGTCTCGCAAACGATCACCACTTTTGTCCTTCCAGTAAAGGCCTGCTTCTTGGGTTTTAAGTCCAGGTGCCTGACCGATGATATTGATGCGAGCAGTCTTTGGCGCTGCAAAGAGAGGCTCAATGCCACGCTCTGTATAGCTGGCATTTTGTGGATCTGCCATAATAGCCTGCTTGATTCTTTCAATTTGAGACATCTACTTTCCCTCCAAAAAGAAGTCTAAGCATACAATCTCAGACTTCTATCGTTTTATTTGATCAATTCGTAAATAGCTTCGGCATAGATTGCTGCAGCTCGGAAGAGATCGTCCAAGGCGATAAATTCATTGGCTTGGTGCATGGTGTCAATTGAGTCTGGGAACATGGCACCATAGGCAACTCCGCGTTCTAGCAAACGACCAAAGGTTCCGCCACCGATGACTTGCTCGTGACCTTTAAGGCCAGTTTGTTTTTCATAGACATTCAACAAGGTTTGCACAAGTGGATCTTCCATTGGCACATAGTGAGGTGTGTGACCGTGTTCAGAAAGGCTAACAGAAGCAACCGGCAAGTTTTCAAGGATTGACTTAATTTGCTCTGGACTTGTTCCTTTTGGATAGCGGATATTAAGGGCAATCGTATTGTCAGCACTTGTTTCATCGAAGCGGAAGACGCCTGCGTTCATAGAAAGGGCACCCATCTTTTCATCCACATGAGCAATCTTGAGATTTTCACCCTCATGGTCGTTCAAGAGAATTTTACCAGCGATGTCAAGGTAGTCTTTGGCTGGACCAGCAAAGTCAAACTGGCTAAGGAAGAGGGCTAGGTAAGTCGCACCATTGACACCTGAAGCAGGCATAGCACCGTGGGCTGATTTACCAATAATCGTCACCTTGTATTGGCCAGCTTCTTCTTGAAGTTCTCCTCTAAGTTTGTGTTCTGCAACAAAGGCATCTAGTTTAGCTTGCAAGTCAGCCAAGTCACCTGAAACGACTGCTGTTGCTGATTCTGGTACCATATTTTCACGTAAACCACCTTTAAAGCTGTGAAGACGGGCAGCACCTGTATTTTCACCTGCAAAGTGGAGGTATTCTGTGATGTTTCCTTTTTCACCATTGATGATAGGGAACTCAGCGTCTGGAGAGAAGCCAAAGTCTGGCTTGGCAAGTCCTACGTGCTCGAAATAGTAGTCCATGTCTGCCCAGCCTGATTCTTCGTCTGTTCCGACGATGAAACGAACCTTCTTAGAAGTTGGAAGGCCCAATTCTTTGATAATTTTTAAACCATAGTAACAAGCTGTTGTAGGTCCCTTGTCATCTGAAGCCCCACGCGCATAAAGGCGACCGTCTTTGATCGTTGGTGTGTAAGGGTCTGTGTCCCAACCGCTACCAGCTGGCACCACGTCCATGTGGGCAAAGATGCCGAGAACTTCTTCTCCATCACCAAACTCAAAATGTCCTGCGTAGTTGTCAACATTTTTAGTTAGGTAGCCATCGCGGTCTGCGATTTCAAGGAATTTTTCCAAGGCTTTTACCGGTCCAGGTCCAAATGGATGTTCAGCATCAACCTTGCTATCATCACGTTCAGAGTTGATTTCCAAAAGGCTAAACAAGTCAGCCAAGAGGGCTTCTTTACGTTTTTCTACTTCTGCTGTAAAATCAATTGCTGTCATTTTTTCTTCTTTCTATCTTTTCTCGATGATTTCATCTACTGGCAAGCGGTAGCTTGGTTCCAATTTTTCGTCTGTATAACCTACTGTGATCAAGAGTTCTGGGCGGAAACGGTCTTCGATGTCCAAAACTTTATTGACTTTTGATTTGTCAAATCCAAGGATAAGATTTGATCCGATTCCTTGGTCTGTAAGAGCGAGAACCAAGTTCATAGCAACCAAACCTGCATTGAGGGCTAGGTAGTCGCTGACCTGTTGTTCATTGTAACGTGCAAATTCAGCTGGCAAATTTTTCATAAAGTATTGAAGTTGTTCTTCTGAGAAATTGTTAGCACCACCAACTCGGGCAATCTTACGAGCACGTTTAGCCAAATCTGTATCTGTAAACAAGGCAATAGTTACAGGCGCTGATGATACCTGTTCAAAGTTTGAACCGTAAGCCAATTTTGCTAGTTCGGCATTTTTCTCCCGAACGACCACAAATTTCCAAGGCTGGCTGTTGTGGGCGCTTGGCGCCAAGGTTGCAATTTCGATAGCCGTACGCACATCTTTTGGATCAACTGGCTTATCAGTGAAATGCTTAGTCGCATGACGTTTTTTATTTAATTCAAGAAATTTCATAATCGATTTCCTTTTCTAATTCTACTGCTTCCATTCTACCATATTTTGAAAGAGCTTGCAGAGATTTTTCATAGTATCTCTTGGTCCAAATTATTCTTTTTTAAAAACCAAAATATAATTTTTATAAAAACCTAAGGTAGCAACTGATAAAAGCATCACATCAAAAATGATAATTGCAACAGATAGTCCAGATGATAAAGCAATTTTATGGCCTGCTGTATCTGTAATTCGTTCTAAATGAAAATTTTTAAGTACCAAATACAGATAATAGATGTTCAATAAACTCGATATATAACCAATTAAAACCATGGATTTCAATTTTGTAAATATCCATAAACCTAACAAAGGAAGGGCTATTATCAACAAGGGAAAACCAAATAAGATAACCGTCAAAAAAAGAAAAATTGGTCCATTCCAAATCCACAGACAATAAAGAAGGCAGAGATAAGAAATTACATATACTGTCCCTAATATTTTATTTCTTATTTTACTCATTTTTTCTCCATTCTATTATTCCTTGTTCCGCCACTTGAGCCAGTTCCACTTCTTCCTGCGGGTTCAACTTCCTCTGCACAGCCTCTGCGACAAGTCTTGGTACCCCAACTTCGACAATCTCATCCACACTGGCTTCCTTGATTTTAGTCAAAGACTTGAAATGCTTCATGATATTCTGCTTGCGTTTAGGTCCCAGCCCTTCAATTCCATCCAGTTGTGATGAAAAAGAATTTTTGGAGCGCAGTTGACGGTGGAAAGTAATAGCAAAGCGGTGCACCTCATCTTGAATGCGTTGGAGGAGGAAAAATTCCTGAGAATTGCGAGATAACTCCACCACCTCAAGCGGATCTCCAAAGAGCAATTCATGGGTTTGGTGCTTGTCATTCTTTTGCAGACCTGCAATGGGGATATCCAAGCCCAGTTCTTCTTGGATGACTTGCTTGGCAATATTGACTTGACCTTGTCCCCCATCAATGACAATCAAATCTGGAGGAGTCAAACCGTCACGCTGTACTCGACCATAGCGCCTGCGAATGACTTCTCTCATACTGGCATAGTCGTCTGGCCCGACTACGGTCTTGATTTTATACTTACGGTAATCTTTCTTACTTGGTTTGCCGTTGACAAAGACCACCATGGCTGAAACAGGACTGGTCCCCATGATGTTGGAGTTATCGAAGGACTCAATGCGAACTGGAGTTGGGATTTGAAGCAAGCGTCCTAGATTTTCAATAGCCCCTTGTGTCTTTTCGACAGATTTCTCTAGCAGGTTGAATTTCTGCTCTAGGCTAACTCGAGCATTCTTTATAGCTAGATTGACCAGTTGTTTTTTCTCACCACGCTGGGGTTTGAGAATCTTAGTATCCACTAAGACCTTGACGGCTTCTTCGTCAATATCCTGCGGAATCAGCACCTCATTAGGAACTAGGTGAGATTTTTCTTGATAGAATTGTCCCACATAGGTCAAGAAATCCTCATCCGGATCATTATAATAAGGGAAAAGATTGACATCGCGCTCAATAAGCTTGCCCTGACGAACAAAGAAAACCTGAACACACATCCATCCCTTATCGACATAGTAGCCAAAGACATCGCGATTTTGGAGATCCTTAGCCATGACCCGTTGCTTGGTTCGAAGTGTTCCAATGGCCTGAATCAGATCACGGTATTCCGCCGCACGTTCAAACTCCATAGTCTGGGCTGCCGTTGCCATTTTGCCCTTGAGGTCATCGATAATTTTGTCATCCTGCCCTTTTAGGAAATCAGAAACCTCCTGAGCCATAGACTTGAAATAGTCCTCATCCTTCTTACAGATGGTATGGGCCATACATTGACCGATATGGTAATAAAAACAAACCTTAGACGGTGGATTAGTACACTTTCTAAAAGGGAAAATTCGATCCAGCAACCGCTTGATTTCATTGGCTGCCCCCACATCGGGATAAGGTCCAAAATAAAGACCTCCGTCCTTCTTGACCTGTCGGGTAATAATCAAACGAGGATAGCGTTCATTGGTGATTTTGATGAAGGGATAAGACTTATCATCCTTGAGCATGATATTGTATTTAGGCTTGTTTTCCTTGATCAAGTTGATTTCTAGGAGAAGTGCCTCAATATTGGACTCCGTAACGATAAATTCAAAATCCACAATTTCAGACACCAAGGCCTCTGTTTTGGTATCATGGCTCCCACGGAAGTAGGACCGCACCCGATTGCGCAGATTTTTAGCCTTTCCTACATAAATGATTGTACCGTTTTTATCTTTGTGAATGTAACAACCAGGGCTAGTCGGCAGGAGCTCTAGTTTTGATTTAATCAAGTTATTCATAGTTCCATTATAGCAAAAAAGTAGGGAAAGATTGTTCCCTACTCACTAGTCTCATATATTTTTCGAAGGTTTGCAACATCCACTTCCTGGATACCATAAAAGGAACCCGCAGGTTGCATGACAGACTTTTCATCTGTATGGTCCAAGCCAATCGCATGACCCAACTCATGTTCTGCTGTATGGACAATGCGCTCATAGGAATAACCATAATTTGGATTGGATAGATAATAATGATTCAGGCGCACCGTCACAGACAAGAATTGCCCCGTTAAGAGATTGGTCTGACTTTCCGCTTCTCCTGCCACAGGAGTGTTTCCGTCGTTCATCTCAGTAGCCAAGATATCTGCCTTGCTGGCTTCAGTGACAATTTCAAAGTTAAAAGCACCCGTTTGATTCCAGTTCTGAATTGCTTCTAAATACGCTTCTTGAAAGCGTGAATCCATCTGCGAATCTAGGTAAATACGAGCAGAAGCCTGCGACCACCTTCCTTCAGAGTGTTGGTGGCTATCTGTCTGGTTCAACTTAGGCAGTTGCCCTGTTTTTTCCCATTGGTCGATACTTTGTTGACCGATCTTGACTGACCGTTCTGCTTGCTTTAGCGCTCCTTGAAAATCACCGTTCAGATACCAGAGAAGTCCAAAAGCAAAAGCACACAAAAGAAAAGCTATCCAAACTAGACGCCAAAACAAACGCCACACAAAAGAAAAGAAAGCCCCTATCAAACGAAAAATCCAGCGCATTTTCCTCCACCTTTCTAGCAAATAAAGTCTATTTTACTAAAACAAGCTGAAAGAAAGCTAAATTATGACAATCTCTCTTCTAATTTGAAATCAATTGGTAGGGTTGCCAAGAACCGTTCCAATTGTTTTTCCCAGTAATACCACTCGTGAGTTCCAGCGCTATGGCTATAGGTCACATCAAAACCTAGTTTTTTGAGATTTTTCACTGCGAGATTATTAGCTTCGTACAAGAAATCCTGCTCGCCACACCAAGCCCAAAGCTTGGTCTTTTTATCCGATTTTTTAGCCAGACTTTCAAGAGAATAGGGACTAGTTGTCCAGTCTTTAATCTCTCCAAAAACACCTCTCCAATAAGCTGGTGTTCCCAAATCTTGGCTTTCAGGAGAAAAATCTTGAAAACTAAGGGCACCTGAAAAACTAGCTGCATGAGAAAAACGATTTGTAGCAAGAGCCAATTTAAAGCAGCCGTAGCCACCCATAGAGAGACCAGCGATAAAGGTCTTTTCACGCTTGCTGGTCATGTTAGGGAAGAAGCGTTTCAGAACCTGAGGCAATTCCTCTGCTAGAGCTGTGTAATAGTCAAAACCATACTGAGTATCTGTGTACCAACCGTTGCTGGTATTGGGCATAACAACGATAAGATTGGTTCCTCGAAGTAAGCGTTCTACATTGGTCCGCTTGAGCCAACTATTATGATTGCCAGACATCCCGTGCAAGAGGTACAAGACGGGAATATCTTTACACTCTGGTTCTTCCACTCGATTGGCATCAGGATAGAGGACATTCACTCCCCACTCCATATCCAAAACTTGTGAATAATACTCAATTTTCATTACTGCCATAATTTTTCCTCTATTTTTCTATAAGAAAAAGCCGAAACTCGACTTTCTCTCCGTTTATTTCAACGATTATTTTGCTTCCATGACTACTGGTAAAATAGCTGGACGACGCTTGGTTTGGTCAAAGAGGTACTTGGTCAGATTATCACGAACCTTCCCTTTAAGATCTGCCCAGTCAAAGTCATCTCCTTGAAGATAGTCTTCTACCGTTTGGTTAATCAATTCTGAACTTTCACGGAGAATATCGCGGCTCTTCTTGAGATAAACAAATCCGCGCGTATGAACACGAGCCTTGGCCACAATTTTCTTCTCACGACGGTTAACAGTGATTGCTACGATGAAAATACCATCCTCTGACAAGACCTTACGGTCACGAAGAACCACATTTCCAACATCACCGATGGCATTCCCGTCAATCAAGACATCCCCTGCTGAAACCGCTCCAGCTGGGACAAAATCTCCATTCTCATAAGCCATGCTGGTTCCCTTTTTAGGGATGAAAATGCGTTCTGGCAGCATCCCGACGGCCATAGCAGCCTTAGCATGGGCATCCAACTCACGGTATTCCCCTTGAATTGGGAAGAGATACTTGGGTTGCAAGAGATTAATCATCAGCTGCAAATCACGCGCATTTCCGTGCCCTGACACACGCAAACTTTGAGTGATCAGTTTGACAACCCCGCCAGCTTGGTAAATCATGTTTTCCACACGCGCCATGACTGCTTCTTTGGCGATAGATGGAGTGGTTACAATATAAACTAGGTCACCGTCCTTGATTTCCACATAACGGTGGCGACCAATCGACATCTTGCGAAGACCATTGATAGGCTCACCCATACGGCCTGTTTCAAGGATAATCAACTCATGGTCTTCAAAACGAGACATGTCTTTTGGCTTAATCAAAAGACTCTCGTTAGCTAGAGACAATTTCTTAAGACGAATAGCCGTGCGGACGATATTTTCAATATCAAATCCCGTCAAAACAACACGACGGCCTGTTGCATCCGCAGCATCAAACACCTGCTGGATACGAGAGAGGTTGCTGGCTACTGCTGCGACGATGATACGACCATCCCAATCAGAAATGGTTTGAGTGATTTCATCCCCAACTTCACTTTCACTAGCCACTTGGATATTGCTATCTGCATTGGCTGAATCACTGAGAAGCGCTAGAACTCCGTCACGACCAATTTCTGCCAAACGAGCGAAGTCTGTGGCATAAGATTCACTAGCTGTCTGGTCAAATTTGAAGTCACCTGTATAAACGATATTACCTTCAGCTGTCTTCAAGACAACACCCAGACTTTCTGGGATAGAGTGGGTCGTACGGAAGAAGGACACCACAGTCCCTCCAAAATCTATCTCCGTATCTTCATCGATAACATGGAAATCATTGAATTTCTTAACTGTGTCATTTCCTTTGACAAAGAGTTTGGCCAACTCAATGGTCAATTCAGAGCCAAATACAGGTACCTTTGCTTCAGCCAAGAGATAAGGCAGAGCACCAATGGCATCCGCATGCCCGTGGGTCAAGAAAACCCCTGCGATACGGTCGCTATTTTCAAAAAGGTAGTCCATGTTTGGAATGACTACATCCACCCCTAGTTGTTCATTTTCAGGGTATTTTAGACCTGCATCCAAAACGAAAATAGATCCATCGATTTCAGCGATATACATATTTTTCCCGTTTTCACGTACACCACCAAGTGTTGTTAAACTGATATTACTCATTTTTCCTCCGAAAGCTTAATTTATCTTGATTATAGGGTTGGTTACCCTCTTATTCTAAAAGCACTACTTTTAGCCGAATCTTTTCCTACCATTATACCATTTTTTTGATGATTTTCAAAATGAAGATTTGTTTTCAAAAAAGAGCTGGTTTCCCAACTCTTTCCTATGATCTACTCTTTTTCCATTAAAAAGTCATAAATTTCTTGCACAGTTCCTAGTGCCATCATTTCTTGGTCTTTGACGGTTTGTTTGAGATTTTGGTAAATTTGACTTTCTCCTATCTCTCGCTTTGGTGCCTCTTTATTGACTGTCATGACACCATCTTTGATTGTCACAAAGCCTAGCTCTTCAAATACTTGAATCATCTTGACCAGCAAGATTTGTTGGATATTGAGATAAGTAGCCAAATCCTTCAGCTTGTAGCGAATATCAAACTCTGGGAACTGGTAGATAGTCTTGTACAATTTGGCAAACTGTTCTCTAGTCCCATACCCTGTCAGATAGTAGGCCTTATCAATATCATTCTTGAAATAGACAGCAGAGAAATTTTGTTCCTGAAAAATGGTCTTCAGCTGAGTAATATCCTCAGGAACGGTTTTTACGATAACAGCTTCACTATCCGCCAGATTTGGCAGTTCTCCAGCAAAATCCAAGACTGGAACTCCTTCTGGCAAGACTGCATTCTTCCCACGGATGTTAAAAAGTTGAACACCCTCCACACGCGCATCCACCATCATCAACTGGAGGGCAGTTTGGCCATTCCATTGGTTGACAGACAATTTGACTGCCAGCTCTAGATTCTTGGTTTGAGAAAACTCTGTTGCCCATCTACCTTGGCCAAAGGCTACCACTTCAAAACTCGCTTCACCTTTGGAAATTTTCAACTTGAGATGGGCATTGCCTGCCCCCATAGTACGGGCACTTTCGACCTGAAAATCCTTTATATAAAAGATAGGTTTCTGATTGTCCATGCCAAAAGGTGCCAAACGTTCAAAACTTTTGACTGTTTCCAAGCTAAGTGTCTCCAAATCCAGTTCTTCATCTAGATTTAACTTGTTCTTGCCAGCAGCATCTGCGCCTTTTTCACGAACATAATCTTCCAAGACTTGAGATAAATCTGAAAGTTTTTCAACTTCCAGCGTCATTCCTGCTGCGCCAGCATGGCCACCAAAGGCGATGAAGAGGTCTCGATGGGGATCCAGAGCCTCAAAAATATCCACCGCTTCCACACTACGAGCACTACCCTTGGCACGACCGTCTTCTATATTGAGAACGATGACTGTCTGCCCTAGTTCTTCCAACAAACGACCAGCCACGATTCCTAGAACTCCAGGATTCCAGCCTTCCTTGGCCAAGACCTGAATCTTCTTTTCAGGGTCCACCATGGTCTTAGCTTCTTCATAAATAGACTGGACGATTTCCTTGCGCTCTTCGTTTTTCTGATGAATCATGAGGGAAATCTCATGCGCTTCCTCATCATCAAAGCCAGTCAGCAAATCAATGGCAGGATTAGGATCATCCAAGCGGCCCAAGGCATTCAAACGAGGAGCAATCTGGAAACCAACCGTTTCTTCTGTCACCTCGTTAGCAGCAATCCCAGCCATATCCAGCATTTCTTGTAAACCAATGCGCTGAGTATGCCCCAGCATTTCTAGACCATATTGAACCAAGATACGGTTTTCATCCGTCAAACTAACCATATCTGCAATGGTACCAATAGCGACCAAATCAAGCAATTCCACTTGTACTTCTTCTAACAAGGCACAAGCCAACTTGAAAGCCACTCCACAACCAGCCAAATATTTGAAAGGATAGTCCGCATCCGGATGTTCAGGATGGACAATCGCATAGGCACCTGGTAAGGTTTCAGGCATGGAATGGTGGTCAGTCACAATGACATCTACTCCCATAGACTGTGCCAGTTCAATGGCTTCATGACCCGCAACCCCATTATCCACCGTCACAATCAAGGAAATTCCTTCTTGCTCGATAAAATATTTGTAAACACTAGCATTAGGTCCATAGCCATCAGTAAAACGATTAGGCAAGTAAACACGGCACTCAGCACCAAGCTGTTCCAAACTTTCCTTAACAATAGAAGCCGAAGTCATGCCATCCGCATCGTAGTCTCCATAGATGAGAATATTTTCCCCTTCTTCAATGGCCTGACGAATCCGTTCTACTGCCTTGTCCATATCATGGAGCAGATAAGGGTCGTGCAAGTCATCCAAGGAAGGTTCTAAAAACTTCTTCAGACTTTCTTGGTTCTGAATCCCTCTTTCAAATAATAACCGAGCCACCTCAGGACCCAGTCCAGCCTTCTTGGCTATATTTGTAAAATCTGCATCTTCAACCTGCGGGGCAAACTGCCATTCATAAGTAGGTGTTATCAAAAAGACATCCACTCTTTCTAAGAATTCTATTGCTTCATTATAACATGATTTAGGCTTTTTCTCTATCCTGATTGCTTTCTACAAAAATTTTACTAACTTTTTTCTGATATGATTTGACAAGACAAATCTTTTGGTGTAGAATCATGTTATAAAATCTAACACAAAGGAGATTCCTTATGGCTTTAGTAGAATTTGAACACGTCGAAAAATATTACGGAGACTACCATGCACTCCGCGACATCAATCTCCGGTTTGAAAAAGGGCAAGTTGTTGTCCTCCTTGGACCTTCTGGTTCTGGGAAGTCCACTCTTATCCGTACGATTAATGGTTTAGAGGCTATCGACAAGGGAAGTCTTCTAGTAAATAGTCACCAAGTTGCTGGTGCCAGCCAGAAAGATTTGGTACCTCTTCGTAAGGAAGTCGGCATGGTTTTCCAGCATTTTAACCTCTACCCTCACAAAACAGTGTTAGAAAACGTAACACTGGCTCCCATAAAAGTTCTAGGAATTGATAAAAAAGAAGCTGAAAAAACAGCCCAAAAATATCTGGAATTTGTAAATATGTGGGACAAGAAAGATTCTTATCCAGCCATGCTATCTGGTGGACAAAAACAACGGATTGCCATCGCACGTGGACTCGCTATGCATCCTGAACTCCTCCTCTTTGATGAGCCAACATCTGCCCTTGACCCTGAGACCATCGGAGACGTTCTGGCAGTTATGCAAAAATTGGCTCACGATGGTATGAATATGATTGTCGTAACTCATGAAATGGGCTTTGCCCGTGAAGTTGCTGACCGCATCATCTTTATGGCTGACGGAGAAGTTTTGGTAGATACGACAGATGTTGATAACTTTTTCGACAATCCAAGCGAACCTCGTGCCCAACAATTTCTCAGCAAAATCATCAACCACGAAAGTGACAAAGTCAAATAAGGAGGTGCCTATGAAAAAGAAATTCTTTTTATCCGCATTATTGATTAGCCTTTTCAGTCTTGCTGCTGCAAAACCAGTCCAGGCTGATACCAGTGTCGCAGACATTCAAAAGAGAGGCGAGCTGGTTGTTGGTGTGAAACAAGACGTTCCCAATTTCGGTTACAAGGATCCCAAGACAGGGACCTATTCTGGTATCGAAACTGACTTGGCCAAGATGGTAGCTGATGAGCTCAAGGTAAAGGTTCGCTATGTGCCTGTTACCGCACAAACCCGTGGACCCCTTCTAGACAATGAACAGGTCGATATGGATATCGCGACCTTTACCATCACAGACGAACGCAAAAAACTCTACAACTTCACCAGCCCTTACTACACAGATGCCTCTGGCTTTTTGGTTAATAAATCTGCCAAAATCAAAAGTATTGAGGACCTAAACGGAAAAACCATCGGAGTTGCCCAAGGTTCCATCACTCAACGTCTGATTACTGAACTAGGTAAAAAGAAAGGCCTGAAGTTTAAATTCGTCGAACTTGGTTCCTACCCAGAATTGATTACTTCCCTACATGCTCACCGTATTGATGCCTTTTCCGTTGACCGCTCGATTCTGTCTGGCTACATCAGCAAACGCACAGTACTACTAGATGATAGTTTCAAGCCATCTGACTATGGTATCGTTACCAAGAAATCAAATATCGAACTCAACGACTATCTCGATAACTTGGTTACTAAATGGAGCAAGGATGGCAGTTTGCAAAAACTTTATGACCGTTACAAGCTCAAACCATCTAGCCATACTGCAGATTAAGGAGGACACCCCATGATAGATTTATCATCTTGGACATCCTATTTTCAGGATTTTGGACAATTTTTCAACGGTTTCCTCTTCACCCTTTCCCTAGCGATCGGGTCCTTTATCCTCGCCATGGTCTTAGGCATCTTCTTTGGAGCCATGTCAACCAGCAAACGTCCGATTTTGCGAATCTTAGCTCGCATCTTCGTGGAATTTTATCAAAATACTCCCCTCTTGGTGCAGTTTGTTATCGTTTTTTATGGCCTACCTCTTATCAGTGACCATATCATCATGATTCCGATTTATTGGACAGCTGTCCTCTGCGTAGGGCTCTATCACGGTGCCTATATCGCCGAGGTGATTCGCTCAGGAATTCAGTCTATTCCTAGCGGTCAGATGGAGGCCGCCTTGTCACAAGGTTTTACCTATATCAGTGCCATGCGCTTGATTATCTTGCCACAGGCCTTCCGTATCATTCTTCCTCCTTTGACCAACCAAATCGTCAACCTCATCAAGAATACCTCGACAGTCGCTATCATTTCTGGTGTAGACTTGATGTTTGTGACCAAGTCCTGGTCAGCTCTTAACGGAAACTATATCCCAGCCTTTCTAGGCGCTGCCCTTCTCTACTTTGCTCTATGCTTCCCTGTTGCCCAGTTTGGTCGCAAGATGGAGCAAGCAAACAAAAAAGCCTATTCACTTTAGGAGGTTACTATGGAATCCATTTTAGAAGTTTTGACCCCAGATAACCTAGTCTTTATCTTTAAAGGATTTGGCTTGACCCTCTACATTTCTCTAATTGCCATCGTCCTCTCTACCCTTATCGGTACGGTGCTAGCTGTCATGAGAAATGGCAAAAATCCTGTCTTGCGCATCATTTCCAGCATTTACATCGAATTTGTGCGCAACGTTCCTAACCTCCTCTGGATTTTCACTATCTTTTTAGTTTTCAAGATGAAATCCACACCAGCAGGAATCACTGCCTTTACCCTCTTTACATCAGCAGCCCTAGCTGAGATTATCCGAGGCGGTCTCAATGCCGTAGACAAGGGGCAATACGAAGCAGGAATGTCGCAAGGATTTACCTCAGCCCAAATCCTCTACCACATCATTCTCCCACAAGCCATTCGTAAAATGCTGCCAGCCATCATTTCTCAGTTTGTAACCGTGATTAAGGATACCAGTCTTCTCTACTCTGTTATCGCCCTACAAGAGCTCTTTGGAGCCAGCCAAATTCTCATGGGCCGTTATTTCGAACCAGAGCAGGTCTTTAGTCTGTATATCCTGATTGCCCTCATCTACTTCAGCTTTAACCTAGCCATTTCTAGCCTGTCTCATATGCTAGCAAAACGTTGGCAACAAGCTGCAGAATAAATAGCCACTCTCCAGTTCAATTGGAGAGTTTTTTGATGATAGTAGATATTTATAGACCTCAATTTGACACCATACTTTTTCTATGATAAAATGTAACAAATTTATTTACAACAAATCAAAATCTAAATGAAATGGAATTTTCTATGAAATCAATCAAAGGACTACTCTTTATCATAGCTAGTTTTGTCTTGACTATTTTGACTTGGATGAGCACTTCTCCCCAATTCATGATTCCAGGACTAGCTTTAACAAGCCTATCTCTGACCTTTATCCTCGCCACTCGTCTCCCCCTACTAGAAAGCTGGTTTCACGGTTTGGAGAAGGTCTATACTGTCCACAAATTCACAGCCTTTCTCTCTATCATCCTACTAATCTTTCATAACTTTAGTATGGGCGGTTTGTGGGGTTCTCGCTTAGCTGCTCAGTTTGGAAATATTGCCATCTATATCTTTATCAGCATCATCCTTGTCGCCTATTTAGGCAAATACATCCAATACGAAGCTTGGCGATGGATTCACCGTCTGGTTTACCTAGCCTATATTTTTGGACTCTTTCACGTCTACATGATGATGGGAAATCGTCTTCTCACATTTAATCTTCTAAGTTTTCTTGTTGGTAGCTATGCCCTTTTAGGCTTACTAGCTGGTTTTTATATCATTTTTCTATATCAAAAGATTGGCTTCCCCTATCTAGGGAAAATTAACAATCTAAAACGATTAAATCACGATACTAGAGAAATTCAAATCCATCTTAGCAGACCTTTCAACTATCAATCAGGACAATTTGCCTTCCTAAAGATTTTCCAAGAAGGCTTTGAAAGTGCTCCGCATCCCTTTTCTATCTCAGGAGGTCATAGTCAAACTCTTTACTTTACTGTTAAAAATTCAGGTGACCATACCAAGAATATCTATGACAATCTTCAAGTCGGCAGCAAAGTAAGCGTAGATAGAGCTTACGGACACATGATCATCAACCAAGGACGAAAAAATCAGGTTTGGATTGCTGGAGGCATTGGGATTACCCCCTTCATCTCTTACATCCGTGAACATCCTATTTTAGATAAACAGGTTCACTTCTACTATAGCTTCCGTGGAGAGGAAAATGCAGTTTATCTAGATTTGCTCCATGACTATGCTCAGAAAAATCATAATTTTGAACTCCATCTAGTAGATAGTAGGAAAGACGGCTATCTTAATTTTGAGCAAGAAGAAGTGCCCGAACATGCAAGCGTCTATATGTGTGGCCCTCTTTCTATGATAAAGTCACTTGCCAAACAGATTAAGAAACAAAATTCAAAAACAGAGCTTATTTACGAAGGATTCAAGTTTAAATAACCACTCATACTCTCCTGTAATTTCCCAGGAGTTTTTTCTACGCAATCTCAAAAAACACTGCCAGATTTCTCTAGCAGTGCTTTAAGTTTCTTTTATCTTAGTAAACCGTTCTTTCAGTTTCTACATCGAAGAAGTGTGCTTTGTTCAAGTCAAATCCAAGTTCAACTGTTGCACCTGTTTGCAAATAGTCACGAGCATCAACTTTGGCAACAAATTCATCTTTACCAACTTGGCAGTAAAGGTGAGATTCTGAACCAAGCAACTCTGATACAGAGATAGTAGCTTTGACAACTGATTCTGGGAATGTTTCAAGGAAAGCAGGTTCTGCATTCACATCTTCTGGACGGATACCGAAGATCAATTCTTTACCTTCGTAGCCTTTTTCACGAAGAACTTTCAAAGCGCCTTCTGGCACTTTCAAACGGAAACCGTCTGAAACAATTTCGCTACCAACTAATTTCACATTAATAAAGTTCATAGCTGGGCTTCCAATGAATCCTGCAACGAATTTGTTAACTGGGTTTTTGTAAACTTCTTGAGGAGAACCGATTTGTTCTACACGTCCGATAGTACCTGTACCAGCAGGGTTCTTAGTTGCTGACATGATAACGATACGGTCTGCAAGTGTCATCGCTTCTGTTTGGTCGTGAGTTACGTAGATAGTTGTAGCTCCGATACGACGGTGAATTTTAGCGATTTCAGCACGCATTGATACACGAAGTTTTGCATCCAAGTTTGACAAAGGTTCGTCCATCAAGAATACTTTTGCATCACGGACAATCGCACGACCCATGGCAACACGTTGACGTTGACCACCTGAAAGGTCAGCAGGTTTACGTTCCAAGAATTCTTTCAATCCAAGGATTTCAGCTGCTTCTTGCACACGTTTGTCGATGTCTTCTTTGCTGTATTTACGCAATTTCAAACCGAAAGCCATGTTGTCATAAACAGTCATGTGTGGGTAAAGAGCGTAGTTTTGGAATACCATGGCGATGTCACGGTCTTTTGGAGCTACATCGTTGACAACCACGCCATCGATAGATGCAGTACCTTCTGTGATGTCTTCAAGACCAGCAATCATACGAAGAGTTGTTGATTTACCACATCCTGAAGGACCTACGAAAACGATAAATTCTTTGTCTTTGATGTCCAAGTTGAAGTCTTCAACTGAATAGTGTTCGCTGTTTGGATATTTTTTGTAAATATTTTTAAGATTTAATTCTACCATGAGGTGAACTCCTTTTGTATTTTGATAGCTTTATTATAAATGAAAACGCTTAACTTTTCTATGGCAAGATGACCAAAAAAACAAAAAAGTTCTGTGCAACTTGCACAAAACTTTAGAGAATATCTGGTAAAATCAATTGATAACACAAGGTCAGGTCGGTCAATTCCTTCAACTGAAGCCCTGTCAATTCTTCCCACTTATCAATCTTGTATTGGAGAGAATTGCGGTGCAGATAGAGTTGCTGGGCTGTTTTTGTTAGGACAGCACTATTTTCCCAAAGAGAGAGAATGATTTCCTGAATCTGATCTTGATCCAAAATCATCTGGTGTAGACATTCCTTGATTGCCTTCAAGTCCACGAGTCTTTCTCCCATACTCCAAAGATAGAGCTGAGAAAAAGTATGAACACCTTGGTGACTCTGACGCCACCAAATCTTGAACAAATCGCGCTCAGCTTTGATTAAGTCTGATAGGGCTTGATTGCCCGTCTGAGACCAAACCTGTCCTAACATGATAGAGAGACGCAGTCCAAAGTCATACTCAACCGCTTCAATCGTATCACTTAAAATAGCTCGTACAGAAGTGTATTTATCTTGTTGAAGTACGAAAACATAATCCTGAGCACCAACCTGAATCACTGTCTGACAGTTAGGAAATAGTGTCCGCATCATATCCAACCAAGAAGCTAGATTTTCCTGCTGAAAATAGGAAAGATGACAATAGGCCAACTGAATCTTTTTAAAAGTTTGTGGTGCCTGCCCTTTGCCCTCAATAAGATAGGAATACCAAGGATTGAGCGAACGAGCCTGCTCCTGCTGAGTCAAAAGCGAAATCAACTGCTTTTCACGCTCACTGAGGCCAGTTTCCTCCAGCAAAATCCACTGCTGAGAAGCTAAAGGGAGAGTGAGATAGCCCTCTTTCTCTACTGGTTGGTCTGAAATCTGAGCTTCAGGAAACCAGTCTTGTAGTTCTTTTGCCATCATGTTCTAGCCCTCCACTTTTTGGATGCACCACGAAATCAAGCTCTCAAGACGTTCCAGATTTTCAGTCATATGGAGATATCCCATGACTGCTTCAAAACCTGTGGACATGCGATAAGTCACCACATCAGCATTTTTGGCCTTGGTGTGGCTATTGGTATTGCGACCACGTTTGTAGATTTCTTCTTCTTTTTCCGTTAGAACTTGCTCCTCTAACATAAGGGAAATCAGGCGAGCCTGAGCTTTGGCTGACACATACTTGGTCGCTTCTTGATGGAGTTTATTGGGTTTGGTCATACCTTTTAAAATGAGGTGACGACGAATATACATAGAATACACCGCATCCCCTTCAAAAGCTAGAGCAATCCCATTAATGAGATTGACATCAATCACGTGTCCACCTCACTCCATCCTTGGTGTCAAGGAGCTTAATTCCTTGAGCAGCCAATTGGTCACGGATTTGGTCAGCTGTCGCAAAGTCCCGATTGGCACGCGCTTCTTGGCGTTTTTGAATCAAGGCTTCAATCTCTACATCCAATACTTCCTCAACAAAGACAATCCCAAAGACTTCCAACATATCTGCAAGAGCTTGCTTGACAGCTGCATCATAGTTGCCTGAATTGATCCATTTGGCCATTTCAAAGACGACTGTAATACCGTTTGCGGAGTTGAAATCCTCATCCATAGCTGCTACAAACTTGTCTTTAAAGTCCTGTAACTCTTGAACATCTACAGTTCCAGAAAATGGTTGTTCGTAAGTGTTTTTTAGATACTTGAGATTAGTCTCTGCATCACGCACTGCCTTTTCCGTAAAGTTGATAGGCTTACGGTAATGTTGTGTCGCAAAGAAGAAACGAAGCACTTGACCATCAAGAGTTTTGAGGGCATCATGAACAGTGATAAAGTTCCCCAAAGACTTAGACATCTTGACATTATCGATATTGACAAAGCCATTGTGCATCCAGTAGTTGGCAAAGGTCTGACCTGTTTTGGCTTCTGACTGGGCAATTTCATTGGTGTGGTGTGGAAACTCTAGGTCGGCTCCACCACCGTGAATATCAATGGTATCACCTAAAATCTCTGTCGACATGACTGAACACTCGATGTGCCAGCCCGGACGACCAGGTCCCCAAGGACTGTCCCAAAAAATCTCGCCTGATTTGGCAGATTTCCAGAGGGCAAAGTCTACAGGATTTTCCTTGCGAGCCATTTCTTCATCGGTACGACCTGAAGCACCTAACTCCAAATCTTCCAATGTTTTATTTGCTAATTTAGCATAGTTGTGGGATTTTTCCACACGGAAGTAAACATCCCCTTGGCTCTCATAGGCAAAACCTTTTTCAATCAACTCTTCCACAAAGCGGATGATATCCGCCATAAACTCCACTACACGCGGATGGCGAGTCGCAGGTTTCACGCCCAAGGCCGTCACATCCTCACGAAAAGCAGCGATGTACTTGTCCGCAACCTCCTGAGGCGTGATGCCCTCTTCCTTGGCACGATTGATAATCTTATCATCTACATCTGTAAAATTGGAAATATAGGCAACCTCATAACCACGGTATTCAAAATAGCGACGAATCGTATCAAAAGCTACCGTCGAACGGGCATTCCCCACGTGGATATAGTTATACACGGTTGGCCCACAAACATACATCTTGACTTTGCCGTCCTCAATCGGGACAAATTCTCGCAAATCACGAGACATGGTGTCGTAAATTTTAATCATGCGGTCCACTCCCTTCTCTATTTCTGACTTTTTCGGCTGAAAACCAGCTCTGCAAAAGGACCAAATTGTCTGAGGCTATCCAGTTGGTAAAAGCGCTGCTCTTCCTCTTGGGTAAAGAGGGGAACCCCCTTTCCTAGGATAAGGGGCGCTATCTGAATAACGAGGTGGTCGAAAAGATCCGCATCCAAGAGCGGTCCTACTAAGGAATTACCACCAATCACAAAGACATTTTTGCCTTTGTCAATCTGGTGAACAAAGTCCACCACATCCCCAGCTACTGGCTGGTAATTGCTAACAGGCAGGTTCCTATCATGCGTAAAGACATAGTTTTCCGTAGCTTGATAAAAACTTTCTACATCTTGCAAATCTTGGATTGCCTCAAAGGTCCGCTTGCCCATGATGGTGATATCCATTTGTCTGTAAAAGTCATCATAGCCTGTATCCTCTACAGAACCAAGCTGATGCAGCCAGTCTATCCTGTGCTGGCTGTCTGCCAAGTAGCCATCCATGGTGATACAGCCGTAAAAATATACTGCCATTCTCGTAGTTTCCTTTCTAGTTCTGCTTCGCCTTCACTTAGCGAGATAGACCCAGATGATTAGACCTAACCTAATCAAAGTATTCAGCAAAATCCTTGCTGGACAAGAAAAATAAACCAGACAACAGCAATTCCAATCTGCAGCAGAACGGTTCATTCTTAAACATTCAAGCGCCTCTCCTGTCTACTTCCTGCTCAAGGTGTCATAGATTTTAATCATAAATCATAGTCAGGAAATCCAAAATCCAAGAACAGTTAATTTCATCACTAAGAGCTCAAGTAAATTTCAGTCCGAATGTCTCTACACTTCGGAATCCCTTACTCCTTTCTTATTCAGATAAACCACCTGGGTCTGTTTGACAAAGCCAATTTTTTCATACAAGCGCTTGGCACCTACATTGCTATCTTCCACTGCAATCTGAAATTCCTTGTCATTTTGCTCAATTAGTTGGTTGACAAGGGATTTTGCTAAGTAACTTCCATAGCCTTTCCCACGTTCAGGTTCAGATATTGCTAACCCGTAGAAGTAATTCGTATTAGTCGATAAATCTACCGTGCAAGTTCCAATAATCTGACCGTCTTTTAACAAAATATATAAGCGACTTTCTGGATCCTTCAGAGCTTCAGCGACATATCTATCCACAATCTCTCTAGATTCATGCTCTTCTGAGAATGCCTGAAATTTTAACTGACTGATTTGCTCCTGATACGAACTATCTGCTAACAGAACTTCAAGATTAGAAACCTTTGCTAACGGATAAGGTCTTCTATCCTTACCTAACCAGGTTTCTGTATCCTCGTCCTCGACCAATCCCCAGTTGCTAACAAAATCAGGATAACGGTCTAGAAAAATACGTTCTGTCTGAAAAGTAACTGAACGAATAGGAAAAGAAGCCGTTTCTTTCTCAAAACTAGTAAACAATGCACGCGCAATTCCCTGATGGCGATGATCTGGATGAACCAGTATCGTCACTTCCACATCTTGGTCATCTGCATAGACAGTTAATAAACCAACAAGTTCGCCTTTTTCATAATAAAGGAAAAAGGCGGGCATGTTTGGGTCAAAATTAAGCATGTTAGAGAGATAGGGATCACGATAGGTACCGTCATAGTTTTGGCAATAGTTAATTAGTTTTTTCGCCTCAGATAGCTCCTCTTGGCTTAACTTGTTTCTTGCTTGAATCATATAGGTACCCTCTACAACCCCGACGATCTGTGACTGGCTTCTTTAGCCTGCTCGAGTTTATTGACGTAGTACTCTCGTTTTTCTTCGACTTCGTGGATCGTCGGTTCATCCTTCTGTCCATGAACTCGGACAATCTTGGCCGGAATACCGACAACCGTCACATCACTAGGTACATCTGCTACGACAACTGCTGCAGCACCGACCTTGGCATTTGCACCAATTTCTACAGGACCAATAACTTGGGCATGTGCTGATATAAGGGCACCCTGACGAACGGTCGGATGGCGTTTGCCAACATCCTTACCAGTCCCACCAAGAGTCACTCCGTGATAAAGGAGAACACCTTTTTCAACGATAGCTGTCTCTCCAATTACCAAGCCAGAACCGTGGTCGATAAAGACCCCTGAATCAATCTGGGCACCTGGATGGATTTCAATCTGAGTCCAGAAGCGCCAAAACTGACTGTGCATACGAGCCAGGAGTTTGAAGCCATGCTTCCAGAAAAAATGCGAGAGACGGTGGGCCGCCAAGGCCTTGACACCTGGATAAGTCAGCAAAACCTCCAAAGTGGTGCGGGCCGCTGGATCATTTTCTTTTACGATATCAATGGTTTCGCGCCACCATCCCATACATTTCTCCTTTTCTTATTCTGAATCTTTTGGTGTTTCTGTAAATTCTTTCTTAGGTTTGTGGTCCTTGTGATGACGTGGGCGGTGAGGTCGCTCAGACTTTTCGCCTTTTTCATCACGTTCAGGTTTTGGAGGACGAGGAAGAAGAGCTTTCATAGAAGCATCCACACGTCCTTTTTCATCAATCTTGATAACCTTAACATCAACTTCATCCCCGATTGCTACCAAGTCTTCGACATTATTGGTACGCGTCCAAGCCATCTCAGAGATATGAACAAGGGCATCTGTCTTATCAAAGAGGTTAACAAAGGCACCAAATTTCTCGATACGAACGACCTTCGCACGGTAAACTTCATCCACTTTGGCTTCACGGACCAAACCAGCAATAATTTCTTTAGCACGGTTAATAGAATCTTGGTCGCTAGAGTAGATAGATACATTTCCTTCTTCATCGATATCAATCTTAACGCCTGTTTCAGCGATAATCTTATCGATGGTTTCTCCACCCTTACCGATGACAATCTTAATCTTGTCTACATCAATCTTGATGGTATCAATTTTCGGAGCAGTTGGAGCCAATTCTGGACGTACTTCTGGAATGGTTGCTTCAATCACATCAAGAATTTCAAAACGGGCTTTCTTGGCTTGGGCAAGAGCCTCTGTCAAGATTTCTGCAGTAATCCCTTGAATTTTGATATCCATTTGTAGGGCTGTAATCCCGTCACGAGTTCCTGCAACCTTGAAGTCCATGTCTCCAAAGTGGTCTTCCAAACCTTGGATATCTGTCAATACTGTGTAGTTGTTACCATCTGAGATAAGTCCCATAGCAATACCAGCTACTGGCGCCTTGATTGGCACACCACCAGCCATAAGAGCAAGCGTTCCCGCACAGATAGAGGCTTGAGAAGAAGAACCATTTGATTCTAAAACTTCTGCTACCAAACGGATAGCATATGGGAATTCTTCCAAACTTGGCAAGACTTGAGCAAGGGCACGCTCACCGAGAGCCCCGTGACCGATTTCACGACGACCAGGTGCACCATAACGACCTGTTTCCCCTACAGAGTATTGAGGGAAGTTATAGTGGTGCATAAAACGTTTCTTGTACTCTGGATCCAAACCATCGATGATTTGAGTTTCTCCCATTGGAGCCAAGGTCAAGACTGAAAGAGCCTGAGTTTGCCCACGAGTAAAGAGACCTGAACCGTGCACACGAGGAAGAAAGTCAACAACTGCATCCAAAGGACGGATTTCATCGACCTTACGACCGTCAGGACGCACCTTGTCTTCTGTAATCAAACGGCGCACTTCAGCGTGTTCCATTTGTTCCAAGATTTCAGCCACATCACGCATGATACGGTCAAATTCTTCGTGGTCTGCATATTTTTCTTCGTAAACAGCAGTCACTTGGTCTTTAACTGCTTGAGTTGCAGCTTCACGAGCCAATTTTTCTTCTACTTGAACCGCTTTTTGGAGGTCACTGTTGTAAGCTGCGATGATTTCAGCCTGTAATTCAGCATCCACATGAAGCAATTCTACTTCTGCTTTTTCTTTCCCAACAGTCGCAACGATTTCTTCTTGGAAGGCAATCAGTTCTTTGACTGCTTCGTGCCCTTTAAGAAGGGCTTCCAACATGATTTCTTCTGATAATTCTTTGGCACCAGACTCTACCATGTTGATGGCGTGTTTGGTACCAGCTACTGTCAATTCAAGGAGAGATTGCTCTGCTTGTTCTTGCGTAGGGTTGATGATGATTTGGTCATCTACATAACCCACCTGTACCCCAGCGATTGGTCCGTCAAATGGAATGTCTGAGATAGAAAGTGCTAAAGATGAACCAAACATAGCTGCCATTGGTGCAGAAGCATTTTCATCATAAGAAAGCACGGTGTTAATCACTTGCACTTCATTACGGAAACCTTCCGCAAACATAGGACGGATTGGACGGTCAATCAAACGCGCTGTCAAAGTCGCATCCGTTGAAGGACGTCCTTCACGTTTCATAAAGCCACCAGGAAACTTCCCAGCCGCATACATTTTTTCTTCATAGTTGACTTGAAGGGGGAAGAAATCCCCAGTTGCCATTTTCTTAGACATAACGGCCGCAGTCAAGACAGTTGACTCACCGTAACGCACGACAACAGAACCATTTGCCTGCTTAGCAACCTGACCAGTCTCTACAATTAACTCACGACCTGCAAAAGTCGTTTGAAACACTTGTTTTGTCATTTTAATCCCCTTTGGATTGATGAAATTATACGCCTTGCCTACAAAGATCAAGATACTAAGCCGTAAAGCAACTCAAAGGAAAATAGGAAATCGAACGACGGAGCGACTGCTCCTAGGCAGATTTATCTTTTTCCAAAGAGTTGTAGGCGTGTTCAATTCTCAAGATACCAAGGACGTCAAAAGCAAAGTAAAAATAGGAAACTGACGAAGTCTTCGATGAAGACAAGACAGTTTATCTTTTTTACACAGCTTTTCGGCCGGGTTCAGTTTTCAAGATACAAATCATTAGAAAGGTTTGATACTAAAGTATCTAAACCTTTCACGCTAATCGCTATCATGCAATTGGCTAAATGCTTTACTAACTTCCTCGTCAAATAACATCAATTTGACTCACTCGTGTCGTTAAATCTTGCAGTTTAAATACATTGTATTATTTAATACCCTCATCTTTGTATCAAGTACGTACAGAGTCCATTTTATCATATTTTTCTTAAAAAGTGCGGTCTTTACCATTAAAAAGGAACCATTCTTCTCACCTGAGAAGAATGGTTTGCTTTTTATTATCCTAGAGACTGATGATTAAATAAGGCATGGGTTGCTTGGTGGATGTATTTTGCTGTTTCAGCATTGTTCATAGTGTAGAGATGCACACCTGCAACATCCTGAGTTACCAAGTCCACGATTTGGTCCACGGCATAGGCAAGTCCTGCTGCTCTGAGCGACTCAGGGTCATGCTCATACTTGTCTAAGATGGCTTTAAATTTGCGTGGAAGATGGATATTCTCACAAGTCTTCAAGAGGCGGAGAGCCTGATTTCGATTCAGAATTGGCATAATCCCTGCATGAATGGGAACATCAATCCCAGCCAAGATGCACTTGTCTTGGAAATCATAGAAGCGCTCATTGTCAAAGAAAAGCTGAGTTACAAGGCTCGAACAACCTGCATCCACTTTCTTCTTAAGATTTTGAATATCAGAAATCTGATTTGGTGAATCTGGATGCCCTTCTGGATAACAAGCACCGACAATATCAAAGTGAGGAGCTTGCTCCTTAATGAACTCGATCAAGTCAGTTGCGTAGCGAAAATCCTTTTGCGGCTCCACATCTGGAATAATATCCCCACGAAGAGCCAAGATTTTCTGCACTCCAACCTTGTCCAAGTCAGCAATCGTTTCAGCCACCTTGTCCTTGGTCAGATAGATAGCTGGCAAGTGAGCAATAGTCGGAATCACCAAGTCATTTTGGATAAAGTCAGCCAAACGGACCGTCGTTTCCTTGATATTAAATTTATTATTGCTGGCAGTGACACTGATAAAGTGGGGAGCCAACTCCTGCATATCTTGAAGAGCGGAAATAATATTATCATTACCCACGGTTGGGTTTGGAGGGAAGACTTCAAATGAGAGTGATGGTGTTTGGCGTGACATAGTCCTTATCCTTTTCTTTTTGATTTCATTACTACTAAGCTAACTAGGCTAAGCATCTTCTTGATTTGTCAGTGTCAAACAAGAAATCCTTATCTTACAATTTCTCACGCGCAGCTTTAGCTGCTTCAACAAGGCGAATCAAGCTTTCTTTTGTTTCTGGAATACCACGTGTTTTCAAACCACAGTCTGGGTTAATCCAAACTTTCTTGCTTGGCACTTTAGCAAGGATGGCTTCGATTGTGTGGTCGATTTCGCCTTCATTTGGCACACGAGGTGAGTGGATATCGTAAACCCCAGGTCCCACTTCTGTTTGGAAGTTTTTCGCTTTGAGTTCGTCCAAGATTTCAAGGTTTGAACGGCTAGCTTCAAAGGAAATAACATCTGCATCCATGTTGTCGATAGCTGGGATGATATCTGTAAATTCTGAGTAACACATGTGAGTGTGGATTTGTGTGTCTGGCGCTACTGTTGAGTGTACCAAGCGGAAGGCAGGAATTGCCCAGTCAAGGTAGTCTTCGTACCAGTCGCTACGACGAAGTGGCAATTTCTCACGAAGAGCAGCCTCATCGATTTGGATGATTTTCACACCAGCAGCTTCAAGGTCAAGTACTTCATCCTTGATAGCAAGGGCGATTTGAAGAGTAGAATCCTTGATAGAGATGTCTTCACGTGGGAATGACCAGTTGAGGATGGTAACAGGTCCAGTCAACATACCTTTAACAGGTTTGTTTGTACGGCTTTGTGCATAGCTAGACCATTTAACAGTGATAGGGTTAAGACGAGTGACATCACCCCAAATGATTGGTGGTTTCACCCCACGCATACCGTATGATTGTACCCAACCATTTTTAGAGAAGAGGTAACCTGACAAGTTTTGACCGAAGTACTCAACCATGTCATTACGCTCAAATTCACCGTGAACAAGGACATCAAAGTCAATATCTTCTTGCCACTTGATCCATTCGTCAATTGTTTCAGCAAGGAAAGCATCGTACTCTTCTTGAGACAATTCACCTTTACGGTAAGCCAAACGTTTGGCACGAACTTCTTTAGTTTGAGGGAATGAACCGATAGTTGTTGTTGGAAGAGCTGGAAGTTTGAAAGCTTCTTCTTGAATAGCTTCACGTTCTGCAAAGGCTGGCAAACGAGTGTAGTCTGCGTCTGTCAAGCCAGCGATACGCGCACGAAGTTCAGCATTTTCACCCACACGTTCAGTCGCAAAGAGTTCTTTGTTGGCTGCAAGTGCTTCTTCTCCTTGACCATTGCGGATAGCATCCAAATCACGAATCTCATCTAATTTTTCAACTGCAAAGGCAAAGTGGTTCAAGATTGCTGGTTCAAATTCTTCATTAGCAGTTGTAAATGGCACATGAAGAAGTGAGCATGAGCTTGTCAAGATAATGTTTTCAGCTGGGATTTGTTCAAGAACAGCCAAGCTCTTTTCGTAGTTGTTACGCCAGATGTTTTTACCATTGACAATACCTGCATAAAGAGTCTTATCAGCTGGGAAACCACCTTTAACCAATTCAAGAGTTTTCTTACCTTCAACGAAGTCAAGACCGATAGCATCTACTGGCAAGTTTACAAGGTCATCGTAAACGTCACGAACGTCACCAAAGTATGTTTGAAGCAAGACTTCAAGACCTTTTTTGTCAGCTAAGAGTTTGTTGTAAAGGTTCAAGAAGAGTGCTTTTTCTTCAGCTGTCAAGTCTTTTACAAGAGCCGCTTCATCCAATTGGATGCGAGTTGCACCAAGTTCAGCCAATTTTGCAAAAACTTCTTGGTAAGCAGCCACTAAGCTGTCTACGAAGTCTTCTGCTTTCACACCTTCTTCAAAGTCTGACAATTGAAGGAAAGTGAATGGACCTACAAGAACTGGGCGAGTGTTCAATCCAAGTTCTTTGGCTTCTTGGAACTCATCAAAAATCTTGTGACCTGCAAGTTTAACTTGAGTGTCTTTTTCAAACTTAGGAACGATGTAGTGGTAGTTGGTGTTGAACCATTTTTTCATTGGAAGGGCGCGAACGTCTCCTTTTTCTCCTTGGTAACCACGACCCAAAGCGAAGTAGCGCTCAAGGTCAGATAAGTCCAAGTTTTGAACTGAAGCAGGTACCACGTTGAAAAGGAAAGCCGCATCTAGGAAGTTGTCATAGTGAGAAAAGTCATTTGATGGAATTTCAGTGATGCCTTTTTCTTTAACAATGTTCCAGTGTTTAGCACGCAAGTCTTTTGCAGCTGCCAAGAGTTCTTCTTCTGAGATTTCTTTTCTAAAGTATTTTTCAGTTGTAAATTTTAATTCGCGGAATTCGCCCAAACGAGGGAAACCGATGATTGTAGTTGACATGATGTGTCCTCCAAAATTTGTTGTTGAAACTATCTTAACAGAAAAGAAATCATCTGTATAATTGTAAAAAATTAGGCTTTGATATAGTTTGAAACTATATCTCTATTTTGGACAAAAGAAAAAGACTTGAGATAAATGCCTCAAATCCTTTGTATAGCTTGTTTCTGGCTGTATTTTAGTTGGAATACTCAAATACGTTATTAGTAATTCTTATAAGTGACTATGACTTGTTATTAGAAAAGACTATAGGTTGATTTTTCTTTTGTAATTCTGATATTTCTCTGAAAAGTGCGGACGGGAGGTAAAATTATCCAGTGGATGATTTTAGCCAACCAAGTAATTTCATCCCTATCAACCTTTTCTCTGTTCGAGGGGGACGACTGCTAGTGTCTTTCCTAAACTGGCTAAAACTTTCAATACCGTATCCAACTGGGGACTGGTCTTTCCTGTTTCCATCCTAGCTATGACAGGTTGACTCACTCCACTGAGTTCCTCTAGCTTTTTCTGACTGATTCCTTGTTCATGCCTAGCCTCAATCAGCTCACTCATAATAGCCACTCGCATATCACTTTCAAGGATTTCCTCCTTAGTAAATAGTTCAGACCGGACATCCTTCCAATTACTCCCAATGGCACTATTCTTCATCACTTAACCCTCTTTCTTTTAAGTCCTTCAGTTCATGCTTGGCTTTTTCAATTTCTCTTCTAGGAGTTTTCTGAGTCTTTTTGACAAAATGATGTAAAAGAACAAAACTCCCATCAAACCACGCTACAAATAAAATTCGATCTCTCAGAGGTCTTAGTTCCCAAATCTCATCTTCCAAATGTTTGATATAGGGTTCACCAGCTCTCGTCCCATGCTGACTAAGCAACTCGATATAGTCATTTAGTTTATTGAGTTTGATGCGACTATCCTTACTTTTCTGATTAGCCAATTCTCTCATATAATCCAAAACTGGCTCATTTCCATTTTTGTCCTTATAGAAGTAAATCGTATGCACCAAGCAACCTCTTTCTAATTCAATTATAATCTAAAAGTTATTAAAAGTAAATCTAAACACTCATAAAAAGAAGACCTTAGAAAAACTCTAAAGGTCTCATCTTTATTATTCGAAAAAATTACGAGAAGAGTTATAAATTGAAGGCAATCCTTACTATTATTCCAGCTCAATCCCCTTCTCTCGAAGATTTGCCAGACACTCCTTATAGTAGGCAGTATCGTGCTCCTTGTAAATAGGGCTCGTCAAAGTCTCCTCAGGTAAATCCTCATAAGAAGGACAAATCTTACCACGGTAGTTTTTATCCAACCACTCTGGACTGACATTATAGCCTCGGTTAGCCATCTCCTCCATGATTAAGCGATGATAGGCATAGAGACGATAGGGCGAGTGGGTAAAGACATAATCCACCGTTGCATGCTTTCTGCCCCAGCCATTGCCACGCAGGGCGCAACACTCTCGATGTTGTCCCAAAAGTTGAGGACGGGGAAGTTGTGAAATCAAAGCCTCATGCCAAAGTCTCATGGGAATCTCCTTTCAATAAAGTAGAATTTTGCAGGTAAGCATTTGGATAAAGTTCAAGCAAGTCTCGAGTCTTAGTGATCAAATCTTCCTGAGAAGCCTGACCAAAGTGATAGCAATCCAGCAAGAGCATGTAGTCTTTTCTCTCAGCTTCTGTCGCTTTCTTTTTGAAATAGCCCCAAATATGCTGAAAGGCATTGCAAACCTGACCCCTGTGTTCTGGAATCTGGCAGGCACGGTCAATCATCTCTTGAACATGACTCACCTCCACCTCTTCATTCTTGAGATACTGGCGAATCTCATTGTAAATATTGCTGGAATGGCTCAAAACAAGGTATTTGTTTCTAGCCCAGAGTTGCTGGCAAAGGGCACGTTGGTTGTTATTTTCCATATTTCTCCTTACTTTCTACTAGTTCCCCGGAAATATGGAAACAAAGTTATATCTTAAAAATGAGCGAATTATGAGCGAATAAATAGTATTTTTTGTAGAGCCTGATTTTTCTAACAGATATTAGTCAACAATCCTTAAATACCTGAATAAGTCTCTACTAACAACTGAATCTTACGTAAAACTTCTTGCTTTTTCCGTTCACGCGCTCCCTGTCTACGAGAAGTTGGTGGAATAATCGAATCCAAATCAGTCCCACTATTTTCAGCATAACCTCGTTGAATTGATTTGTCTATGAATAATTGGTAATCAGCTACAAGTTTCTCAGACTCAGCTAGGTCATGGATTGCGATTTTCTTGCGCTCCTTGCCATATTCATAGAAAGCATTGATAATCCCATCATGGTCTTTCAATTTTTGCAAATCAGTGTCATTGATAAACCCGATAACCAACTCTTCTTTGGCACGAATATCGATACTAGAACGAATTACACGACTAACTTCTGCTTTCATTACTTCTTTAGACTCAGAATTCTTCGATTTTTCAACAATCAATGCAAGAATGTAGTCCAGGTTAATCTCATCTGTTTTTAGGAGTTCAATCTCAAATTCGACATCTGAAAGATCAATATCCAAGTCCTTGGCCTTTTCATAGTTCTTAAGATTCAAAAATTCATCTCGAATTTCCACATAAGTACTTCTTAAATCCTGAAGATAACCTTCTGAAATAGGTTTGTCGATTTCTTGAAATTCGTCATAATTTCGAAGAACATTATCAAGCTTCAGTAATTCACCAAACAACTTAACAAACTCTTTTTTATCATGCTCTGTTTCAATTTCTTGCGGATTCGGGAATCTTTCCAGAATTTCCTGACAAACCGCAGTATAGCCTTTGACCTCGATACCCGTTACTTGGTCAACGAAACCATCCATATATTCACTAAAGCTTTTTTCTAAGATGATTTCAAGCTTATTGGTGTCTCCAAAAGTCTTAATAGCTTCTTGCGTAGCCTTTTCTAAATCACGGAAACAAACAATATTCCCAAAAGGTTTAACCTTGTTAAAAATCCGATTGGTTCTCGAGAAGGCCTGAATCAAACCATGATAACGTAGATTTTTATCGACAAACAGTGTATTCATAGTCGGGGCATCAAATCCCGTTAAGAACATACCAACCACAATCAGCAAATCCACTTCCTTGGATTTAACGCGTTTGGAAAGGTCACGATAGTAATTTTGAAACTCCTTCCCATCAGCTGAGAAATTGGTCTTGAACATGTGATTATAGTCGTCAATCGCTCTAGAAAGAAACTCTTTAGAAGATAGAGGCATGGCTGTATCTTGAGGTTCTAGCTCTTCATCTTGAATTTCTCCATAAGCTGACTGTTCTTCGTTAGGTGCAAAGCTAAAGATAGTCGCAACTTTCAAACGCTTAGCCTCTGGTAAAGCTGCTTGCTGTCGTTGGAGTTCTTCATAGTATAATTTTGCTGCTTCAATACTTTGTACAGCTAGCATAGCATTAAATCCAGACAATTGTTTTTGTTTATGAGTATAGTGTTGATTTCGGTGTGTTTTTGTATTATACACGCGAAGTAAGTATTCGGTAATGGTCGCGATCCGTTCTGGGTGAAGAAGAAGTTCTTTTTCCATCTTTTTCAACTTCTTCTCATCTACCTCACGACCGACCGCCTTTTCCGCATCCCTGTACTTATTAATTTCAGGCTTGATATAGTTGTAATCAACCTTAAACTTCAAGACTTTTTTATCCCGAATAGCATCCGTAATAACGTAATTATGAAGCTGTTCTCCAAAAACTTCTTGCGTTGTTTCACCCGTCAAACTATTTTCTGGGAAAATTGGTGTCCCTGTAAATCCAAATAGGGCGTACTGTTTAAAAGCCTTCTTAATGCGCTTTTGAGCCTTCCCAAACTGAGAACGATGACACTCGTCAAAAATCAAGACACATTTCTTAGCATAGACTTCATGATTAGGATTTGCAGTGATAAACTTATTTAACTTTTGAATAGTTGTGACAACGATTCGATCATCATTTTCTTCGATACTGCATTGTAGTTCTTTTGTATTGTTACTACCATTGACTGAATTTGGTTGGAATTTTTGATATTCCTTCATAGTTTGATAGTCTAAGTCTTTTCTATCTACAACGAATATCACTTTGTCAATGTAGTCCAACTCTGTCGCTAAGCGCGCAGTCTTAAAGCTGGTCAAGGTTTTCCCTGACCCTGTCGTATGCCAGATATAACCACAAGCATTGATGGTTCCAAAATTCTTCATTTCATTGGAAGAATGAATCTTGCGCAAGATACTTTCAGTTGCTGCTATCTGATAAGGACGCATGATGAGCAAGGTATTATCCACATCAAAAACACAATACTTGGTCAAAACTTCCAAGAGGACACGCTTGCTTAAGAAAGTAACAGTAAAATCTTCCAATTCGTGAATGGTCTTATTCTTACGGTCTGCCCACTCACAGGTAAACTCATAGTGATTTTTATTCTGAGCTGTTGTATTTGCAAAGTAGCGTGTATAAGTACCATTCGAAATCACAAAAATCTGAACATACTTATACAAAGAATTTTCGCTGTTAAAGCTTTCCTTACTATAACGGTGAACCTGATTAAAGGCTTCTTGCAGACTAACTCCCCGCTTCTTCAATTCAATCTGAACTAGCGGAAGACCATTGACTAAAATTGTCACATCATAACGGTTGGTATGACTCCCCACTTGCGTCACTTGGTTGATGACCTGCATACTGTTGTTGTGAATGTTTTTCTTGTCAAGGATGAAAATATTTTTAATCCGTCCATCATCAAAAACAAAGTCATAGATATGATTTTCTTGGATTTTTCGTGTTTTTTCAACCAAACCTTCATTGGGACAATCTAAATACTCGACTACAAAACGTTGCCATTCAGCATCCGTAAACGTAACCTTATTAAGCTTTTCAATTTGAACCTTTGCATTCGCTAAAAGCTCCGCAGGTGTATGGATATCCAATCGTTCATAATTGAGACCATTGACTAAATCCATAAGCAATTGTCTTTCCAAATCTGCCTCAGACTGAAATTCTCTATCTGTGCGATACTCTGGTTGATACTCAGCCAAGAGAATCCCTTCATTTGTTTCCGCAATTACTTCATGTACTTTTGAATAATCAACCATAGTATGCTTCCTTTTATTGTATTAATTGAGATTCTTTCTCAAAATGATTCAAGAATTTATCTAGTAAAGTTTAATAATTGTTCTCTCCAGTATTCATACTGTTTCTGTCTTAGTTCGATTTCTTTTGGAAGACCTTCAGAAAGAGAGTTGGTTAGGGTGTTAAAATTGTCAAGAATGGAGACGATTCTTTTTTGTTCGGAAAATGGGGGTAAGTAGAACGTTACTTTATCAATAGCATCCTTAGATAATCTAGGAATACTAGCCTTTCGAACCTGTGATTTAAGTCTATCTTGCTTACTTAACAAGACATAGTACATAAATTTATCAGAAATATTATCTGACGTCGCTAATGTGTAGACATCATCTGCCGCCCAAAAGTCCATAGCGCTATACCCAATTTCACCAGCCGCCCCTGCACAAATTACAAAACTAGTATTTTTCACTCTGTTTGATTCGGTATAATATCCCAAGGGCGCCAAACTATTTTGATAAACTGGAACACTTCCTGAAGTAGTTAGTTGCTTTCTAACAAGACGTTTCCCACGTTGCAAATTGACAACTTGTCCCACCTTCACTCGAATTGGACCAAATACCCACTGTAAAAGCTTGATAATAGCGGAGTTGTCCCACTCCTCTACTCTACTCTACTCTCAGTGTACTCGCCTTCGGCGACGAATGTCAAGAGTTTTTCTCTAAAATATTCGTACTGTTTTTGACGTAGTTCAATCTCCCTAGGCAGTCCAATATTTAAATCGTTACAAACCGTATCAAAGTTATCTAAAACTTGAACAATACGTGACTGGATTTCAAGAGACGGCACTGGAATTTTCAATGATGAAAATGTAGATAAATTAAGATTATCCTGTGCGCTACCATAACTCTTATTTGCAAGATAATCTTTTATTGAATTTAAATAATAGTAAACATATTCTGTAATGGCAAATTCTGGATTTGCAACAAACCCTATAATACTATCAGGAAAACATGCATCAAATCCTAATAATCCAGTTTCCGCTATATTAGCAGCAATTGTGATACATAATGTTCCCTTTTCCCACTGCTTACTTTGTTGTAATCCAAATTCATTATAAGTTTGAGAATAGTTTTCAATCCATTTACCAGTCTCTCTTATATCTCCAGTCTGTATGAACGGTATATCACCACCATATAGTCTCACGTCATTTCTAGGCCGATGTTTTGATTTTCCACGACCAAAATCTTTTGCTATTTCCGAGAGTGTCTTCCACTCAACCTGATAAACTTCATCCTCAAAGGATAAGAGTTTATCTCGATAATAAGAATATTGCTTTTTACGTGAGGTCAATTCTGAGGTCAATTCTGAGGTCAATTCTGTAACATACTCAGTCATTTTGTCAAGTATTTGCACGATTTTTTCTTGAATTTCTAGAGGAGGAATTGGAATAAGAATTTTTGAAACATCCTTGGGATATACGTGAGGTACTCCTGAACCTTTTTTCAAACTAAAAAGAATCTCTTGCTTTTCAAGAAGATAATGATATAAAAACTTTGGGATTAAAGTACCTTCAAGAGGCTCAATTGAAAAAGCATCCGAAACAAAAATAGGCTCATCCCAATACATTACAAAACCTGCATATGCTCCACTACCAGCAACCGTTATAGTTTCACCTTCTCTATTAAATTCACCGTGAAAGTATGCTGGCTTCTGACCTCCAGAAATAACTGGATAGGGTCCTTCAGTTGTGGTTTTTGAGGTAATTGTTTTCCCTCGTTTTAAAAGTGCTACTTTCCCCAACTCTTTCCACTCAACAGGGCAGTTTTGGATTTCTTCTAGGATGTTCATGATTTACCTCCTAGTTTCTCTACAATCTTATCTATCTCAGCACGTAAGTAGTCAATCTTAGTGACGGTCTCAGCGATTTCTTGATTGAGAACATCAATATCAATCTTTTCACGTGTATCTTCTTGTTCAACATAGGTAGAGACAGAAAGGTTGTAATCCTGCTCTGAACCAATCGCTTCATTATCAACAAGAGCTGCTTTATAGTCTACACCTTGATAATTGGTAAATAATTCTACGATATGATCGATATTCTCATCTGTCAAGACATTGTTATTGGTCTCTTTTTTGAATTCCTTACTCGCATCGATAAAGAGGGTTTTATTTTCTAGTTTATTTTTCGCCAACACTAAAATCGTAGTCGCAATAGAAGTTCCAAAGAAGAGATTGTCTGGAAGGGAAATCACTGCTTCAACAAAGTTGTTATCTACTAGATACTGACGAATGGTCTTTTCAGCTCCTCCACGATAGAAAATTCCTGGAAAACATACAATAGCTGCTCGACCTTTATTGGACAAGTGATTGAGACTATGCATGATAAAGGCAAAGTCAGCTTTTGACTTAGGAGCTAGCTTACCAGCTGGCGCAAAGCGGTCATCATTTATTAGAGTTGGATCTCCATCTCCCACCCATTTGACAGAATACGGAGGGTTAGAAACGATAGCATCAAATGGCTTTTCTTCTAAATGCTGAGGATTTAAAAGGGTATCTCCTCGCTTAATATCAAAGTTATTGTAGTTGATATTGTGCAAGAACATATTCATACGAGCCAAGTTATAGTTGGTCATGTTAATTTCTTGACCAAAGAATCCATCTTCTAGAATATGGTCTTCATATTGTTTTTTCATTTGAAGAAGGAGAGAGCCTGAACCACATGTTGGGTCATAGACCTTGTTAATCTTGTCCTTGCCGACCATCACTAGACGAGCTAGTAGTTTAGAGACTGTCTGAGGTGTGAAAAATTCACCCCCACTTTTTCCTGCATTACTTGCATAGTTGGAAATCAAGAACTCATAAGCATCCCCAAAGGCATCGATGTCATTTTCCTCAAAGTTACCAAAGTTAATGCTATTGATACCATTTAGAATGTCAGAAAGTCGTTTATTTTTTTCTGGAACAGTTCCACCAAGGATATTGCTTCGTGTGTCCAAGTTATCAAACAAACCTTTGATATCATCCTCTGATTTGAAGCCAATCGCTGATTTCTCAATAGCTTGGAAAATATTGGCCAAGTCTTCGTTTAAATTTTCATTTTGCGAGGCATCCTCGACAATATTTTTAAATAGTTGACTCGGAAGAATAAAGAATCCCTTATCCTCAACTGTTCCTGGTTTGAAATCTTGCTCAGCTTCTTGGTCACTCAATTCAGCATAACGAAATTCTAAGTCGCCAGCTTCATGCTCGGCGCGGTCAAAATAGTCTGCCATATGCTCTGAAATAAAGCGATAGAAAAGGATACCTAGGATATATTGCTTAAAATCCCAACCATCTACAGCACCACGAACATCGTCCGCAATCGCCCAAATTTTACGATGCAGTTCCTTGCGTTCTGTATTTTCTTTACTTGCCATTTTTACTTTCCTTATTAAATAAATGTATTATCTTTTCTATTTTATCATATTTTAAAAAAACCCACTCGAAGCGAGAAGAACGAGTGGGATAGAAATGTTTTTAGATTAAGATTTTACAATTTTATTCTATAAATTCAATTATTTTTTGATTTTATTAAGATAGTAGAACATTTTTCATACCATCCTTATCATCACTCTTTATAAATACAAGATTTCGTTTTCCTGTTAACTCTACCAATTTTTCTTTACCAAGAATGATTGCAAGATTCTTAATAATCGAACGTTTAGCAGGCTCATCAAAATAAGTAAAAACAAATCGATAAATATATTTTCCATTCTCTGCTAATTCAAAACATTTTTGAAATATTTCCTTATCCAAAGGATCAACCGAGTGACCAAAAACAATAATATTCTTTGAATTTGGAAGTTGACCACCGAATGCATCACCTATATCATAGAAAGTTCGTTTAAAAAATTCTTCAAATTTATTTCCAGTTTCCTTAACAACTCTTTGGTAATATTTCTGATAAGGAATTAAATCACTGTTGACATCATTTTCTTTGTCCTCAATTCCAAAGACCATAGTATTAATTCGACTGAAGGGTCTATCTAAATCAATTCGGCCATGTATGAAATGAGTTCTCTCCTCAGAAGTCCCAAATAAATATCCTGATGTATTAGTATAATTAAAGTTTAAAACAGAGGAATTTGACAAATCAGATATTGCATCTAGAGCTGTTGAACTTGCTTCAATCCTTCGAATATCAAAATCTAAATAATCTAAATACGACAGATAAATTTCTAATAGTTCTGTTAATAAATTTAACTGTTCGATAAAAATGTAATTTAATTTATTCAATACCAAATCTCTATCCAAAAACTTCCATTCATAGTGACTGTAGAGTGGAGCGAATACCTCTGCAATAAAGTATTTTGCGCTGAAATTAGTTTCGTTTTTCAAACTATCTCTACTTTTTCTAACTGGATGTATATCTGATAAATCATATAGTAATTTCATGTTCTCTTTAAAATACATTATTGCATCCGCGAGTTGGGAGATCATGATTTCAAGATTAGACCAATTATCTCCAAGAGTATCTTTGTTTTCGTTGATAAATTTCAAATATAAATTATCTTTGTATTTCTCAATACTAATATTTTTAGCTTTTAGAAACTCCAGTAACTCATCATCTGGATTAGAAAATAATTGTTTTTCAAACTCAATAAAATCGGTATATCTTGTATCTCGGTTCATCGCACGATCAAACCCGTTGCCCAATATTAAAATTGTATCTACCATAAAATTTCCTCTTATCTATTATAATTGGATTATCTTTTACACTTTTTTATCACTTCCACTATAACAGAAACATATGTTTTTCAGTCTTTTTCTCTAACATTATACCACGAAACCACAAAAATCCCCTTAGAATTCCGCTTCTAAGGGGTTGTCTTTATCCTGCTGCTTGGGCTGGTTCTGCTGGTTTGGTCTTTTTATCTTTTTTGCTACTAGCGATAAGACGGCGCTTGCTATCTCGGATGCTATTGAGTTCCTTGAGGAGTTGAGTCAGGTGTTCCTTTTCAGGGTAGGCTTCTGCACTGGCTGCGGTATAGCGCATAAAGAGGTCGTAGCTAGTCGAAAGTTCGGTACGGAGTTGTCTGGTCTTGCCAACTTCCTTGGCAGACTTGTGAGCACGCGCCTTACTTTCCACTTGGTCATATTCCTCTTGAGCATTGACTACTGCCGTCAGCATAGGGGTCAGTCCTAGACTGGTAACTGCCTCATGATAGGGGGGTTCACTAAGCGTTTTGAGCAGGCTCTTGATTTCTGCCGTTTCTACATCGTTGCTGTGCTTAGTGATGTCCTTATACTTGGCAAAGACTGGTTTCAGAGTCTCATGAGCTTCTTTGAGCTTGGCGTCCTTAATCTTAGCAAATCCTCTATGAAGAGTAAAGAGACCGACCAAGGCACTATCACGATTGCGATCAACTTCTGTCAGATTGCTAGACTCTTTCGTCTCCACCGCTGCAAGTTGAGCTTGAAAATCATCGAGCTTGGTCTTAAATGGTTCTAAATGTTTGGTATACATGCCCTCATCCTTGTTTACCTTAGAAAAAGTAGCTAGACTTTGATGAGTATCCATCATCAGGCTTTCAAACTCACGGTTGGTAAAGTTGCTGTAACTAAGCGGGCGAATAGCGTATGTTTTTGTCATGATGATATCCTTTCTATTTAACGAATCATTTATTGTCTTCTTTATCAAACCAAGACTGGATTAGTTCTGGAAGATAGACCTGTTTTTGATCTGTTTTTACAATGCTTCCTTGTCTATCATGTTGAATCAAAGGTCTATCCTTAAATACAAAGACTTGAAACAATGCACAGACCAAAAATAGAAGTCCCCATAAAGGAAGTGTCGATAGCATACTCTCCTCATCATCTCTTACTCTCTTCATTAATTTTTCTCCTTTAAGTTGATACATTCATTCTAACAGTTTCCAAAACCATTTTAACCCCCATCCGCTCAACTGTCATTATTTCCATCTAAAATGTACTTTTCAGGACAAATCAGACATTTCCAAATTAAAAAATCTCTATCTGACTAGACATACATACCATACATCAGATAGAGACTCTTACTATTTTTAGATTTTAACTTTTCTAGCTTTAGAATACATCTAAACTTTAGGGAAGATGACTATTCAAAAGCTAGAAGACCCCAAATCTTTCTCAGATAAGCCATTCGAAGCTTAGAATACTTTTAAATTTATGTAATTACGATAATTCGAGACTTAGAATACATATAAACCTTAGTAAACGAACCTATTCTAAGTCTCGAAGGCCTATTCACTATCCATTCCTCATCAAAAAGACTCATTCCCCCTTTCTCCTCCAAAATATGGTATAGTAGAGTTATACTATCTATGAGGAGTTTACATGTCACAGGATAAACAAATGAAAGCTGTTTCTCCCCTTTTACAGCAAGTTATCAACATCTCATCGATTGTCGGTGGGGTTGGGAGTTTGATTTTCTGTATTTGGGCTTATAAGGCTGGGATTTTACAGTCTAAGGAAACCCTCTCTGCCTTTATCCAGCAGGCAGGTATCTGGGGGCCACCTCTCTTTATCTTTTTACAGATTTTACAGACGGTCGTCCCTATCATTCCTGGGGCCTTGACCTCGGTGGCTGGCGTCTTTATCTACGGTCACATCATCGGGACTATCTACAACTATATCGGCATTGTCATTGGCTGTGCCATTATCTTTTATCTGGTGCGCCTCTACGGGGCTGCCTTTGTCCAGTCTGTCGTCAGCAAACGCACCTATGACAAGTATATCGGTTGGTTGGATAAGGGTAATCGTTTTGACCGTTTCTTTATTTTTATGATGATTTGGCCCATTAGTCCAGCTGACTTTCTCTGTATGCTGGCCGCCTTGACCAAGATGAGCTTCAAGCGCTATATGACCATCATCATTCTGACCAAGCCCTTTACCCTCGTGGTTTATACCTACGGTCTGACCTATATTATTGACTTTTTCTGGCAAATGCTTTGACACATAAAAAATCCGTTTGGTTTCCCAAGCGGATTTTGTACTTTATTTTGAAACTTCTTTTGCAAGAACAAAGTTCCCAAGTGTGGCAGAACCATTTCCTGCTACTGCTGGTGTCACGATGTAGTCACGCACATCAGGTACTGGTAGGTAACCATTGAGAAGAGATGTAAATTTCTCACGGACACGGTCTAGCATGTGTTGTTGAGCCATGACCCCTCCACCAAAGACAATCACGTCTGGGCGGAAAGTCACTGTCGCATTAACCGCAGCTTGAGCGATATAGTAGGCTTGAACATCCCAAACAGGGTTGTTGAGTTCAATATTTTCCCCACGTACACCTGTACGAGCTTCCAAACTTGGACCAGCTGCATAGCCTTCCAGACATCCCTTATGGAAAGGACAAACACCCTTAAACTCTTTTTCAATATCCATTGGGTGTCTAGCAACATAGTAGTGACCCATTTCAGGGTGACCCACACCGCCGATAAACTCACCACGTTGGATAACACCTGCACCGATACCTGTACCGATTGTGTAGTAAACCAAGTTTTCAATACGAGCACCAGCATTGTTACGGGCAACCACTTCACCATAAGCAGAGCTGTTTACGTCTGTTGTGAAGTACATTGGCACGTTTAGGGCGCGACGAAGGGCACCAAGCAAGTCCACATTTGCCCAGTTTGGTTTTGGAGTCGTTGTGATAAAGCCATAAGTTTTTGAGTTTTTATCAATATCAATCGGACCAAATGAACCAACTGCAAGACCAGCAAGATTATCGAATTTCGAGAAGAACTCAATGGTTTTATCGATTGTTTCGATTGGAGTTGTTGTTGGAAATTGTGTTTTTTCTACAACGTTAAAGTTTTCATCACCGACAGCACAGACAAACTTTGTACCGCCCGCTTCCAAGCTTCCATATAATTTTGTCATGATAAACCTCTTGTTTTTATTTTCTTTATTATAGCATATTTCGAAAGTCTAAATTTCTCTATTTTTTAGATTTTCCTCTGTAAATCTTACCATTCAAGCAAAAACGAACAAACATGTCATTTGTTCGTTTTCATTTTGAGAGGATTAATTAGATTTTCACTTCAATAACAGCATCTCCCTTCGCAACTGAACCTGTTGCGACTGGAGCTACTGAAGCGTAGTCAGCTGTATTTGTAACGATAACCATTGTTGTATCATCAAGACCAGCTGCAGCGATTTTGTTTGAGTCAAATGTTCCTAGAACATCGCCAGCTTTAACCTTATCACCTTGAGCAACTTTTGCTTCAAAACCGTCACCGTTCATTGTTACAGTGTCGATACCAACGTGAATCAAAACTTCAGCACCATCAGTTGTTTTCAAACCAAAAGCATGTCCTGTTGGAAAGGCAATTGAAACTTCAGCATCAGCTGGTGCATATACCACACCTTGACTTGGTTTCACAGCGATACCTTGCCCCATAGCTCCGCTTGAGAAGACTGGGTCATTGACATCAGCAAGAGCGACAACATCACCAACGATAGGAGTTACAAGTGTTTCATTTTGAAGAGCTGCTGGAATGTTACCAGTTGTTTCTTCTTGGACCAAACGTTCTGTCTCTACTTCAGTAGCAACTTCTTTTTCATCCTCGTAACCAAACATATAAGTAAGAGCAAAACCAAGTGCAAATGATACAGCTACCATAAGAAGGTATTGGGCAAGTTGGCCGTTACCAACATAAAGCATTGTACCAGGGATGATGGTGATACCATTACCAGTACCAGCAAGTCCAAGGATTGAAGCCAATCCACCACCGATTGCACCAGCAATCAATGAAAGGAAGAATGGTTTACGGAAGCGCAAGTTCACCCCGAAGATAGCAGGCTCTGTAATACCGAGGAAGGCAGAAAGAGCAGCTGGGAAAGCAAGTGTTTTCAGTTTTGGATTTTTCGTTTTAACACCAACCGCAACAGTCGCAGCACCTTGAGCCGTCATAGCCGCAGTGATGATAGCGTTGAATGGGTTAGCATGGTCAGCAGCAAGCAATTGAACTTCAAGCAAGTTGAAGATGTGGTGCACACCTGATACGACGATCAATTGGTGAACCCCACCAATCAAGAAACCACCGAGACCAAATGGCAAGCCAAGAATTGCTTTTGTACCAATAAGGATGTAGTTTTCAACAACGTGGAAAACTGGTCCGATAACAAAGAGTCCAAGGATAGACATGACCAAAAGTGTCACGAATGGTGTTACCAAGAGATCAATGACATCTGGAACAACCTTGCGGACAGCTTTTTCAAATTTAGCTCCGACAACCCCGATGATGAAGGCTGGAAGAACGGAACCTTGCAACCCAACAACTGGGATGAAACCAAAGAAGTTCATAGCTGTTACTTCACCACCTGAAGCGACTGCCCAAGCGTTTGGAAGTGAGCCAGAAACAAGCATCATACCAAGAACGATACCAACGGCAGGATTTCCACCAAATACACGGAAGGTTGACCACACAACCAGACCTGGCAAGATGATAAAGGCTGTATCTGTCAAGATTTGAGTGTAAGTTGTCACGTCGGCTGGAAGTGTCATTCCAAGAGCAGTCAAGAGACCACGCACACCCATGAAGAGACCTGTTGCTACGATAACTGGGATGATTGGAACGAAAACGTCACCGAAAGTACGGATCGCACGTTGGAACCAGTTCCCTTGTTTGGCAGCTTCTGCTTTCATGTCATCTTTAGATGATGTTGGCAAACCAAGTGCAACAACTTCATCGTACATTTTGTTAACTGTACCAGTACCAAAGATGATTTGGTATTGACCTGAATTAAAGAAAGCACCTTGAACTTTTTCCAAGTTCTCAATCACTTCTTTATTGATTTTTCCTTCATCTTTGACCATGACACGAAGACGAGTCGCACAGTGCGCAACACTGTTGACATTTTCACGTCCGCCCAAGGCATCGATGACTTTTTTTGCAATTTCCTGATTGTTCATTTGCAAAAATCTCCTTATATAAAATTTTGTTCTTGTTTGAAAGCGATTTTATCCGCCCTACGACTTTTATTTTATCATGTTTCAAAAATATGTCAAGCGTTTTGCAGAAAAAATCTTTGTTTCTTAGAGTAAAGTCTTTTATTTTGATAGATTGTGAGAGTTTTATGAAAGTATTCTTTAAAAAAATAGTTTAAAATCTGGGTTAAAAAGGGTTTTATTTCACTTTCTTTCAATTTTATGTAGATAGATGATTGATTTCCTGCTTTTATTTTATGATAAACGTTTGACAGTTTTTTCTCTTTTTTAACATAAAAGGCTTGCATTTTTGCTCGAAAACGATTACTATTAAAAGTGATAAGATTTTCGGAGGAATGAATGAATGGAATGGACAACTGAGCGTCGTTACAGACTTTATCAAGATTGGACGCAAGAAGAAATTCAAAATATAAAAGAAAATATGGCACAATCTCCATGGCATACTCGTTACCATATTGAGCCAAAAACAGGACTTCTCAACGATCCAAATGGCTTTTCTTACTTTGATGGGAAGTGGGTTGTTTTTTATCAGAACTTTCCTTTTGGTGCAGCCCACGGTTTGAAATCTTGGGCGCAATTGGAAAGTGAGGACTTGGTTCACTTCACAGAAACCGGAGTCAAAGTTTTGCCTGATACTCCATTAGATAGCCACGGTGCCTACTCTGGTTCTGCCATGCAGTTTGGCGATAACTTGTTCCTATTTTATACAGGAAATGTTCGTGATGAAAACTGGATCCGTCACCCTTACCAGATTGGAGCTTTGATGGATAAGGATGGCAAGATTACAAAGATTGATAAGATCTTGATCGACCAGCCAACAGACTCTACTGACCACTTCCGTGATCCGCAAATTTTTAACTTTAAAGGTCAATATTATGCTATCGTCGGTGGACAGGACTTGGAGAAAAAAGGCTTCGTCCGTCTCTACAAGGCTGTAGACAACGACTATACAAACTGGCAAGCCGTTGGCAACCTTGACTTTGCTAACGACCGCACTGCCTACATGATGGAATGTCCAAACCTAGTCTTTGTAGGCGAGCAACCTGTCCTTCTCTACTGCCCACAAGGATTGGATAAAGATGTTCTAGACTACGATAATATCTATCCAAATATGTATAAGATTGGGGCTTCCTTTGACCCCGAAAATGCCAAAATGGTAGATGTGTCTCAACTTCAAAACATGGACTATGGTTTCGAAGCCTATGCAACTCAAGCCTTCAACGCTCCTGATGGACGCGCTCTAGCTGTTAGCTGGCTTGGCTTGCCTGATGTTTCATATCCATCTGACCGTTTTGACCACCAAGGAACCTTCTCTTTGGTCAAGGAACTCACTATCAAAGACGGCAAACTCTACCAATACCCAGTCGCAGCTATCAAGGACCTTCGTGCTTCTGAAGAACCTTTCTCAAATCGTGCCCAAACCAAGAACACTTATGAACTTGAACTCAACTTGGAAGCTAATAGCCAGAGCGAGATTGTCTTACTTGCTGATCAAGAAGGCAAGGGACTTTCCATCAACTTTGACCTTGTAAATGGTCAAGTGACAGTGGATCGTAGCCAGGCTGGTGAACAGTATGCCCAAGAATTTGGAACTACTCGTTCTTGCCCTATCGATAATCAGCCTACTACTGCTACGATCTTCATCGATAACTCTGTCTTTGAAATTTTCATCAATAAAGGAGAAAAAGTATTTTCTGGTCGTGTCTTCCCACATGCGGACCAAAATGGTATCCTGATTAAATCTGGAAACCCAACTGGAACTTACTATGAATTAGATTATGGTCGCAAAACTAACTGATGTCGCCAAACTTGCAGGCGTCAGCCCTACTACCGTTTCTCGGGTTATCAATAAAAAAGGCTATCTATCTGAAAAAACCATTCAAAAGGTTAATGAAGCCATGCGGGAATTGGGCTATAAGCCCAACAACCTGGCTCGCAGTCTACAAGGAAAATCAGCTAAGTTAATCGGCTTGATTTTCCCAAATATTTCCAATGTTTTCTATGCAGAATTGATTGATAAGCTGGAACACCAACTCTTCAAAAATGGTTATAAGACCATCATCTGCAACAGTGAGCACGATTCTGAAAAGGAACGCGAATACATCGAAATGTTGGAAGCTAATCAGGTGGACGGCATCATTTCTGGTAGTCACAACTTGGGAATCGAAGACTACAATCGTGTGACAGCACCAATTATTTCCTTTGACCGCAACCTATCGCCAGACATTCCAGTCGTCTCCTCTGACAACTACGCTGGTGGGGTTCTTGCCGCCCAGACCTTAGTTAAGACAGGTGCCCAGTCTATCATCATGATTACAGGGAATGACAATTCCAATTCGCCAACTGGACTGCGCCACGCTGGTTTTGCTTCTGTACTCCCCAAAGCTCCTATTATCAATGTTTCCAGTGACTTTTCTCCCGTCAGAAAAGAAATGGAAATCAAGAATATCTTGACTCGACAAAAGCCAGATGCAATCTTTGCTTCGGATGATTTGACAGCTATTCTGGTCATTAAAATCGCTCAAGAACTGGGCATTTCTGTCCCAGAAGATCTCAAGGTCATCGGCTATGATGGGACCTACTTTATCGAAAATTACTACCCTCAACTGGCTACTATCAAGCAACCTTTGGAAGAAATTGCCTGCCTCACTGTTGATCTTCTCTTGCAAAAGATTGAAGGCAAGGAAGTCGCAACAACAGGCTACTTTTTACCAGTTACCTTATTACCAGGAAAAAGTATTTAAGCACAAGAAAACTCAGACCGAATTCGTCTGAGTTTTTTATGATCTTAAATTTTCTAAATAACGCTGGGCTGTCTCTAGGTTAAAGGTTTTATCTGCGATGAGGCGCTCAACTAGGGGAGCTACCTCGGATTCACTGGCACCTGCGAGAAGTGCCAAGGATTTGGCCTGCAATTTCATGTGGCCTTGCTGAATCCCTGTACTCACCAAGGCTTTCAGGGCTGCAAAGTTTTGGGCAAGTCCGATAGACACGATAAGCTGGGCTAATTCTTTAGCAGAAGGATTTCCCAGTAATTCATGACTGAGGGCTACACGAGGGTTAAGGCCGATAGAGCCACCCTTGGTCGCTACAGGCATGGGCAGGGTCATCTCACCAACCAATTCTTCTGTCTCCAAGTCTAGACGCCAAGAGCTAAGACCTTGGTAATGTCCATCTCGACTGGCATAGGCATGGGACCCCGCCTCAATAGCACGCCAGTCATTACCAGTGGCAATCAAAATGGCATCAATACCATTAAAAATCCCTTTATTGTGAGTAGCAGCTCGGTAAGGATCAGCCTGCGCAAACTGACTAGCCAACGCAATTTTCTCCGCAATTTCTCGTCCTTGATCCTTTTGGCGACTCAAGTAGCGAAAGGCGATGCGACAGCTTGCCGTCACCAAAGAATCCGTCGCGTAGTTTGATAAAATCCCCATGAGACTCTGTCCCTGACTCAGTTCTTCTAAGACTGGTTTCAAGGCTTCCAGCATAGTGTTGAGCATATTAGCACCCATGGCTTCTTGGGTATCGACATGGAGATAAACAACGAGAAAGTCTGTTTCGCCTTTTATCTGCTCGACATGCAAATCACGCGCCCCACCCCCGCGTTTAACGATAGAAGGATAGGCTTGATTGACAAGTTCTAAGAGTTCCTCTTTCTTACTAGTAATCTTCTCTTGAGCTTGTTCAGGATTAGCAACTTGATAAAGGGCTACCTGACCGATCATCTGGCGCTCATGTACTTGAGCAGTAAAGCCACCTGACCGCTTGATGATTTTACTGGCATAGCTGGCCGCAGCAACCACAGATGGTTCTTCTGTCACATAGGGAACGGTGTATTCCTGTCCATTGATAAGAACCTCTGGGACCAGCGAATAAGGCAGAGAAAAAGTTCCCACTACATTCTCACTCATCTGGTCTGCCACAGTCACACTCATCTGTTCATCCTGCTCCAAACTCTCTTGTCTCTCAGGACTAAGGAGCGCCTGAGCTTTTAACTGCTCTAGGCGCTCTTGGTATGATTTTTTAGAAAATCCATTCCAACTTATCTTCATTATTTTTCAACCTTGCTATAACGGCGTTGGTGGTCAACAATTTCAATCAAGGCAAAATCTTGATTTTCATAGCCAGCAAACTGGGCAGAATTTGTTTCATCTAAGTCTACTTCCTCAAAGAAGACTTTTTCATAGTCTGCAACAGACAGGGCAGTTCGTTGGTCGAGCTTATTCAAACGGTCTTTATCCAGATAAGCTTCATATCCTTCAACCAATGCACCACTGAAGAACTCAGCCACAGCACCACTTCCGTAACTATAAAGGGCGATTTTATCCCCAGCCTTCAAGCTATCTGTATTTTCCAAGAGAGATAAAAGTCCGAGGAAGAGGGAACCAGTGTAGATATTCCCCACCTTTTGACTGTAGAGAATAGACTGGTCAAAATGCTTTTGCAAGAGGTCTTTCTTCTCTTGAGACAGGCTCTTATCCATGATTTTTTTCAAACCTTTTAGCGCCAATTTAGGATAAGGCAAGTGGAAACAAACAGCCGCAAAATCATCTAAGGTAAGCTGGTAGCGTTTTTGGTATTCAAGCCAAGTCGTTTTCAAACTATCCAAGTATTGTTGGGTAGAATAAACACCATTTACATAAGGGGTTGTTGAGTAATTTGGACGCCAGAAATCCATGATGTCACGAGTCTGAGCCACATTGTCGTTATTAAAGGCCATAATGCGTGGATTCTGTGTAATCAACATGGCCACACTTCCAGCACCCTGAGTGGGTTCTCCAGGTGTTTCAATACCATATTTGGCAATATCACTGGCAATAACTAAAACTTTGGACTCTGGAGAATTTTCCACATGCAATTTGGCATAATGAAGGGCCGCTGTCGCTCCATAGCAGGCTTCTTTAATCTCAAAACTACGAGCAAAGGGCTGGATGCCCAGCAAACCATGTACAAAGACGGCCGCAGCTTTACTCTGGTCAATTCCTGACTCAGTAGCCACAATGACCATATCAATTTCTGCTCTTTCTTGCTCAGTTAAAATAGAATCACTTGCACTGGCTGCCAAGGTCACTATATCCTCAGTTAGGGGCGCAATACTCAATTCCTTGAGTAAGAGTCCTTTACTTAATTTTTCAGGGTCAATTCCCCTCGCTTCTGCTAAGTCTTGTAATTTCAAGACATATTGACTGGTCGCAAAACCAATCTTATCAATACCGATTGTCATATTTACCTCTGTTTTATCATTCATTGTAAAAAATCGTTCTATACTATTTTATCACAAATAGCATTAAAAGAGAGAAAAAAGACTTGATTCACCAAATCAAGTCGCTTATTATTCTAACCATTATGCTGTTTTCGTAAGTAGGAATAAAGTCTAAGAATCACTGTTCCGCTAGCCATTCCAATGGAAATCACCAAAGCCAACATAACAACCAAAGTTGCACTAGCAATGGCATGACTGTAATCTCCCGTCACAAAAAAGGCAGTTGTCCGATAGGAGAGATAACCCGGAACCAGAGGTGCCAAGATGGCCAAGATAAAGACCACAGCAGGCGTCTTATAAAGAATACTTAAAATCTGGCTGACACAAGAACCGATAATAGCCGCAATAAAAGTAGCCACAATAACATTGGTCGGTTCCTTGAGCAAGAGATAGATTAGCCAGACAGCCATACCCAAAATCCCTCCAGGCAAGAGCATAGAGCGTTGCACATTGAGTACAATTAAAAAAGTGATAATAGCAAGAAGACTTGCTACTGCTTGTAATAAAAAGGTTGTTAGTGTCATATTAGTTCATCAATACCAAGGCGACAGAAGTTCCCGCCCCTAAAGCAAGGGTAATGAGCAGGGATTCAAACATCTTACTCATACCAGAGTTTATGTGGTTGGTCATAATATCACGAACCGCATTGGTCAAGGCAATCCCTGGTACAAACGGCATGACCGCACCAGCTATAATCAAATCTGCTGTTGAGGGAAAACCTGTGTAGCGAGCCCAAAACTGGGCAATCATCCCAAAGACAAAGGCTCCAGCAAAGGCCGTTACAAAGGGAATTCGGATAAACTTCTCCACATAGAGGGAAAAGGCAAAACCAAATAAGGTAGCCACTCCTGCCCCAAGTGCGTCGTAGATATTTCCACTAAACATAATTGAAAAGAAAGGAGCACTAAAGGTCGCAGCCAAAGTTACCTGCAACTTAGTATAAGGAAGGGGTTGAGCTTGCAAGGCCGTCAATTGCTTGAAGGCTGTCTCTAAATCAATCTGCCCCCCGACCAACTGACGAGAAATCTGATTCACATCGCAGACTTTTTCGATGTTATAAGAAGAGGAAGTCACGCGTTTCATTCGTGAAATATTGGTATTTTCAATGGAGAAAAAGATAGCGGCAGGCATGGCAAGAACATTGCAATCCACAATCCCCTGCGAATGCGCAATACGGATCATGGTATCTTCTACACGATGAATCTCTGAGCCACTTTTGAGAAGAATGGTTCCAGCTAACATAATCACATCGATGACGGCATTTAATTCTCTTGATTCTTCCATGCGTTCCTCCTTTTATCAACTCCCTCTATTCTATCACAAATCTGGAGTCAAAAAAAATCTTTGCCATGAAATCATGACAAAGATTCTAGTATCACTATGGATTATCTGGGGAAGTATCTCCTCGTTGTGAATTAACTTGCGAGTTTCCTTGTGTTGGGGAGGTTTCTGCATTCCCCGGCTCGTTAGGTTTCCGAGAAGAACTTGAGGACGAAGAAGAGGATGAGGATGAAGAAGTTGAAGAAGAACGAGTCGGCTTCGCTTTATAAATAGAAATTTTAACACGAGTGGTGTTCAAATCTACCTTTTCACCCGGTTTTGGACTTTGCTCTACAACAGTCCCCTCAGCAGTTCCTTCAGGAGCTTTAGACACTTCTACAACTTCGATATTAGCTTTTTTAATGTCATATATCTCTGTAAGATTATTGACTGCAAATTCTCGACTAGAACCAATATAGCTTGGCATTGAAATAGAATTTACCTTCTTAGCGACTGTCAAAACTATTTGAGTTGCCTTGCTAAGATCATAGGTTGTTCCCTCCGGTAAACTTTGTTTCATGATTGTACCGGCTTCGATTTCGTTGGATTCTTCTTCCTCAATCTTAATCAGATTTTCTGGAACCTTCTTACCCTTCAATTCTGCCACTACATCACTGGACTTTCTTCCGAGATAATTTCCGAGTTGGAAAGACTGCTGACCAGAAGACACAATCAAATTAATTTTTGTTCCTTCTTTACGTGTTTTACCAGCTTCAGGGTCTGTACGAATAACCCGACCTTCTTCAACCTTATCACTGGCCTCTGATTTTTCTTCACCAACCTCAAAATTGGCTTTTTTTAGAGCCTCTTTAGCCTCTGCAACCGTCTGACCTGCCACATTTGGAATAGCAATGGTAGCGGGCGTTCTATATAAAATCCATACCAAGGATGCCACAACCAACAAGAAGGTCGCAAATAAAATTGGATAACGTGCTTTCATACGACGACGTTTGGTTGGGGTTGAACTAGGTACCGTTTTTTCTGTCTGATGAGGCTGAGGCTTAGGTTGAGGTCTTCCCTCTTGTACTGGAGTTTTAGGAATAGAAGTCAAGGTACTTTGTGGAACTTTAGGAAGAGTCTTGGTATCCGCCTTAGTCGCATCATCAAAGACCAGCTTTGGTTCATTACGACGATTATAAGACAAACTACTAGACAAATCCACATACATTTCAGCGACTGATTTGTAGCGATCTGTCAATTTCTTGGCAGTTGCCTTAATAACAACATTTTCTAAAGCCTGAGGCACAGATGGATTTTCAGCTATAACCGATGGCAGTGGTTTCTGGAAATGCTGGAGGGCGATGGTCACTGCACTATCCCCATCGTAAGGAATATGGCCTGTAAGCATCTCATAGAAAATAATCCCCATGGCATAGATATCACTCTGCACAGTTGCTTTAGAACCACGCGCCTGCTCTGGAGACAAATAATGAACCGAACCCAGCATTGAGTTGGTCTGAGTCAGACTTGTCTCTGCAAAGGCTACTGCAATCCCAAAGTCTGTAACTTTGGCAGTCCCATCTGGGGTCAAAAGGATATTTTGCGGTTTCAAATCCCTGTGAACAATTCCTCGAGTATGGGCTAAGCGCATAGCCAAGAGGATTTGTCCCATGATTCGAATCGCTTCTTCATTTGAAAGAGGATGATGTTCCTTGATATAGCGTTTGAGGTCTAATCCAGCAACATATTCCATTGCGAGATACTGTTGTCCCTCTTCTTCACCGATATCTGTAATCCGAACGATATGAGGATGGTCCAGATCTGCCATGGCTCTCGCTTCCCGCTGAAAACGAGCCACTGCAATAGGATCTGTTTGGTAGTTGGTCCTCAGGACCTTCACTGCCACTTCTTCACCGTCCAAAATCAAATCCTTGGCCAAATAGACATCTGCCATGCCTCCTCGACCAATTTGTTTGATAATCCGATACCGCCCGGCAAAAATCTTGCCGATTTGGATCATTCTGTTGCCTCCTCATTAACAGCAATAAGGGCAACTGTGATATTGTCCAATCCACCAGCATTGTTGGCAAAACGAATCAAGGTTGCTGCCTTATCTGCCAAAGGAATATCGCTGGTTACAATATCATAGATTTCACTTCCTGAAATCATATTTGTCAAGCCATCACTATTAAGTAGGAGATAGTCTCCTGGCTCAAGAGTAATCATTCCAAAATCAGGCTGAATTTCATCTTTTTGACCGATTGACTGGGTAATAATATTTTTCTGTGGGTGGCTAGCCGCTTCTTCCGGTGTTAATTGGCCAGCCTTGAGCAATTCATTGACCAAGGAATGGTCACTCGTTAACTGGTGGTATTCTTCTCCACGAATTAAACCGATACGAGAATCCCCAACGTGGGCATAAATAGCCTGATTGTCAATAATGGCTACAGCCTCAAGAGTTGTTCCCATCCCTTTATAGGCTTCATCTTGCCCCAATTGGTTAATCTTTTTATTTTCCATCTCAAGGTTGTTAGCAAACCATTCACGCACCTCGTTGATGGTATCAATTTGGGTATCTACCCAAGCGATACCTAAATCTGTAACCGCCATTTCACTCGCGATATTTCCTGCACGGTGTCCTCCCATCCCGTCAGCTAAGATAATCATAGTACGACCTGCTCTGTTGACGTAGTGGTTGACATAGTCTTGGTTATTTGTTCGTTTTTGACCAACATCCGTTAATATTGAAATTTCCATATGTCAGTTCCTTCCTAATCCGATATCTTGCGAAATTGGCTGATGAAAAATCCATCACTTCCATACAATTCAGGTGTAATGAGAATACAACCATCTTTCATGATATCCTTACATTCATGTTCTAGTTTTACCTGCTCAAAGTCGGGATGACTTTCTAAAAATGCCTGAACGACTTGAAAGTTCTCCTCTGAGACAATAGTACAGGTACTATAAGTTATTATACCACCTTTGCGTAGTGTTTGACAAACACTACCTAATATTTCTAGCTGAATTTCCTGTAAGGACGCGAAATCTGCCGTTTCTTTATTGTATTTTATGTCTGGTTTTCGTCTTAAAAGTCCAATCCCAGAACAAGGGGCATCTACCAAAATCTTGTCAAAAGAATCCTTACTAAAAAACTCATGCACCTTTCTGGCATCTAATTTTTGCGTTTGAACCCGATCTGCAACTCCCAGACGTTGGGCATTTTCTTGAATTAAGTCCAACTTGTGGTCATACAAGTCCAAAGCCGTAACCTGACCTGTCGAGAGATAAGAGGCTATATGGGCTGTTTTCCCTCCTGGAGCTGCACAGGCATCTAGGACCTGCTCATCACCTTGTAAATCAAGCGTCGGAGCAACCAGTTGACTGGACTCGTCTTGAATGGTAATGGCTCCATCCGCAAACAAATCATGGCCTGCAAAGTGCCCCTGCTCCTTAACCAGACCAGAAGGCGACAAGGATGAATCACTGGCCTCCAACAAGGCTTGGATTTCCTCTTTTCGTCCTAGGTCTGTCACACGAATACTGGCCTTGTTGCGCACCAAAAGACTTTCAAAAATAGCTTGCGCTCGCTCCTCTCCGTATTCTTCCTTGAGCTTGGAAATTAGCCAAACCGGAAGAGAATAGGCAATGGAATCACGCTTGTTTTTTCGCTTGATGCTAGCAATATCTGGCCAGTCCTCACGCAAGATACGACGAAGGACGGCGTTGGCCAATTTTTCACTGCCCTTTTTACGGACTTTGGCCAATTCCACTGCTTCATTGACCACAGCATGATCTGGAATCTTGTCCAAATAGCGGAGCTGGTAGGTACTCATAAGAAGCAGAACATAAAGCCAGCTGTCTAACTGGTCTCTGTCTTCGATAAAGTGGGATAGATACCATTCTAAGGTGAGTTTACGGGTTACCGTTCCATAGACCAGCTCGGTCACCAAGCCCTTGTCTGCTACAGAGAGCTGACTTCCCTTGAGATGCTTATTCAAGGCGATATTTGAGTATGCTTGATTGATAAAGACATCCTCTAACACTGCTAGAGCTAGACTTCTAGCCGTTTCTACTTTAGTCACCAAATCGTTCTCCTACAGTCAATGTACGTCCAACTCCGTTGAGGAAGGAAGCAATGTCCATCTTAGGTTTACCTGCTGGCTGAACTTGTTTGAGAGACAAAGCTCCTTCTGACGTTGCGACAATCAATTCTTTCTTGCCGATAGAGAGAATCTCTCCTGGATTTCCCTGACCTTCTACTGGTAGAGCTTCATAAATCTTAAAGCGGTCGCCCTTAAGGAAAGTATGGGCCACAGGCCACGGGTTCATGCCACGGATTTGGTTAAAGAGTTGACGATTGCTTTTATTCCAGTCCAGTTTTTCTTCTTCTGGCTTGATATTTGGCGAGAAAGTAACTTGACTTGGATCCTGAGGTTCAGGTTTGATATCACCAGCAATGTAGGCAGGCAAAGTATCCAAAAGCAAATCACGACCAACTAGCGCCAATTTCTCAAACAAGGTGCCAACATTGTCCTCATCCGTGATTGGAATACTACGACAAGAAATCATATCTCCTGCATCCATTTCCTTGACCATTTCCATAATGGTCACACCAGCTTCCTCATCCCCTTGAATCAAGGCATAATGGATTGGCGCTCCACCACGATGTTTTGGAAGAAGGGAGGCGTGAACATTGACAGCAAAGTCCATGCTATCAAGGAGTTTACTTGGGAGAAACTGCCCAAATGCAGCAGTCACAATTCCATCTGCTCCTAGCTTCATAAGATCTTCCATCTCTGGACTTCCAGATAGTTTTTCAGGTTGGTAGATAGGAAGTCCTGCCTCTTTGGCAGCTTGTTTAACTGGGGTTTCCTGGATAACTTTTTTACGTCCGACAGCACGGTCTGGCTGGGTCACAACGGCTAGAATTTCATAACGGTCATCTGTCAAAAGTCCTTTTAAGACTGTTGCTGAAAAGTCGGGGGTCCCCATAAAGATTAATTTTGTCATATCTTCTCCTTCTTATAAAAATTGCTGCGGCTCATGGTCAATGCTAAGACGGAGCTCACTATTTTCCCGTTCTTGAGTCAAGGCCAAGACCTGGTTGAGGGTCGGCCCCAGCTCATCTTCTAAACGGTATTTAATCAAAATCTGGTAATGATAGAGGTTGTGAGTACGGGCAATCGGTTTGGGCGTTGGCCCAAGAATGTTACTGGTCTCTGACAATCCTGACCGCAAAATATTCATGACTTCATAGGCACGTTTGACCACCTCTTCTTCTTTCTTGTGAGAAAGGGTAATGCCAATGGTGAAATAGTAAGGTGGATAGCCTAGTTGTCGTCTAATACCCATTTCATAGGCATAAAATCCTTCATAGTCCTGATCCTTAGCAAATCGAATAGCGTAGTGCTGAGGATTGTAAGACTGAATCAAGACCTGCCCAGCTTTTTCAGCACGTCCTGCCCGACCTGCCACCTGAGTCAAAAGTTGGAAGGTTCTCTCAGAAGAACGGAAATCTGGTAGATTCAAGGCCGTATCCGCATTGAGCACTCCGACTAAGGTCACATTTGGAAAATCCAATCCCTTGGCAATCATCTGAGTACCTAGTAAAATATCTGCTTCCCCTCTACCAAACTGGTCAAGCAGAGCTTGATGACTACCTTTCTTACGAGTCGTATCCACATCCATCCGCAAAATGCGGGCCTGGGGAAAGAGTTCTGCCAGCTCGTCATAAGCCTTCTGAGTTCCTGTCCCATAATAACGAATACTGCGACTCTTACAGTTGGGGCAAACCTGAGGAATATCCTTCGAAAAACCACAATAATGGCAGTTCATGGTCTTGGTATCCATGTGCAAGGTCAGGGAAATGTCACAGTTGGGACAAGTATCTACCGTCCCACATTCCCGACACATGACAAAGCTAGAATAACCACGGCGATTGAGCATAAGAACCACCTGCTCTTTTTTAACCAGACGGTCTTGGATAGCATCTAGCAAAGGAGGCGTAAAGTTTGACGTCTCATTTTGTCCGATATAGTCTCGAAAGTCAATTACTTGAACCTCAGGGATCCTAGCTAAAGGATTGGCGCGTTGGGTCAGACGTAAATGTTGATAAACGCCTTTGCCAGCCCTCGCACGGCTCTCTAAGCTCGGCGTTGCAGAACCAAGGACTAAAGCCGCTTGATTATACTGAGCCCGTAAAATAGCTACCTCTCTGGCATGGTAACGGGGATTGCTGTCCTGCTTATAAGTCGCTTCATGCTCTTCATCGATAATCATGACACCCAGATTTTTCAGCGGAGCAAAGATGGCAGATCTGGCACCCACAACAACTTGAGCATCGCCACGTTCCACTTTGCGCCATTCATCATACTTTTCACCATTGGACAGGCCTGAATGAAGAATGGCCACTTTCTCACCAAAACGAGCAATAAAACGCTCGGTCATCTGTGGAGTCAAGGAAATCTCAGGCACCAGCAAAATAGCTGTCTTGCCTTTGTCCAAGGTCCCTTGGATAATCTGCAAATAAACCTCGGTCTTCCCACTTCCTGTAATCCCTTGAAGGAGGAAGGGAGCCTGATGACTGCCAATCGCACTCACAACCGCATCACGCGCCTGTCTTTGCTCTGGATTTAACTCCAAAGGTCTACTTGCTTCAATTCCTTCAAAATAAGCAGCCGAGCGTTGGACTTCCTTTTGAACCATGGTCACAGCACCTCGTTCCACAAAGAAGTTAACTTGCTCCCTCGAATAGAACTCTAGCAAACTAGCCAAGGAAGCACTCTCAGGATGAGAAAGCAAATAGTCTCTCAGTTCTAACTTTTTCTTGGCGCGTGTAGAAATCTCTACACTTTCTAATTGAGCAAGGTCTACCTCATACCAAGACTGGGTCTTGACCTTCTTTTGATCGACTGCCTGATACTCCAGACCAAGCAGGCCTTTTCTAGTCAAACGCATCATTTCAGCTTGCTTAGCTAAATCCAGAGAAGAAAAGGCAAGCGAATCCTCTGAACCAAACAAGCGCTCTCGGTCTTCCTGACTCAGACCTGCCAGAGGATAGAGAATCTTGTCATAGCTGGAGTTCAGAAATCCTGGTAACATAGCCTTGAGGATAGAGATTTTGTAGGAGAAGACAGATTTGCGTAACTCCTCAGCCAGCCAGAGTTGTTCTTGCGTGAGAACAGGGGAAAAATCCAGTACCTCGGCAATATCTTTTAAATCTTGCTCCATCTCTTCTTTAGATGATTGAGAATCCAAACCAAGAACAATCCCTTGAATCAGGCGATTGCCCTTACCAAAAGGTACATGAACCCGCATCCCAACTTCTAGCATTTCCTCAAATTCCTCAGGAATCCTGTAACTATAAGGCTGGTCCGTCTGCATCAAGGGCACATCTACGATAATATTGGCTATAGCCACCTTCTCACCTCCTCCTTGTCAGTACATTCTTGCAATAGAAAAAATAAGATTGAGTCCCCCCAACCTTAAATTTTTTCACCATCTTCTTTTTCTTTAGCGATTTGCTCTTTGATTTTCTTTTCTTCTTCTTCTTTGCGGCGTTTTTCTTCTTCGATACGGCGACGCACTGCTTCACGTTTTCCTTCTGGATCTGGGTGAATTGTAACGTTTCCTGATTCGATTTCTTCTAAAGCGCGAAGAGTTGATTTTTCAGACTTGAAACCTTGAGTTGCTGGCGCACCTGCTTCCAATTCGTGGGCACGTTTTGCTTCCAAAATTACGAGTGAATATTTTGATGGAACCTTGTCGAGCAAGGTATCAATAGAGGGTTTTAACATCATTTGCTTGTACCTATTTTCTAAATTTTATCGAGTAGTTGGAGATTTCGGTAACATCTCCTGATAGTGACCAATGACACGATCCACACGGAAGTGCTCTGCTTCAATAACACGTTTGACACGCTCAGCAGCTAGGGGCACCTGATCGTTGACAATCGCATAATCATACTCACGCATGAGAGCAATTTCTTCCTTGGCTTTTTCGATTCGTTGGGCAATCACTTCTGCACTGTCTGTTCCACGTCCTACCAAACGATCTTGCAATTCATCCAAATCTGGTGGTGTCAGGAAGATAAAGACAGCATCTGGAACCTTTTTCTTAACCTGAAGAGCTCCTTGAACCTCAATTTCAAGGAAAACATCGATTCCCTTGTCCAAGGTTTCATTGACATAGGTCAGAGGAGTTCCATAGTAGTTGCCGACATATTCTGCGTATTCCAACATCTGTCCTTGACGAATCAGCTCTTCAAACTCTTCGCGAGTGCGGAAGAAATAGTCAACACCATCCACTTCTCCAGGACGTTGTGCGCGCGTCGTCATCGATACAGAGTATTGAAATTGATTTTCAGAACTCTCAAAAATCTCTCTTCTAACCGTTCCTTTTCCAACCCCTGAAGGACCAGAAAAAACGATTAGTAAGCCTCGGTCTGCCATTGTATCTCCTTTTAGTCAGTCTGTGAAATAACATTTCTCTAGAATAATGGCAAAAAGCCAGATTATCCTTTACAGTCTTTCTATCTAGTGTAACAAAAAAGCAGTAATTTTTCAACTGCTCTTTCTTATTTATTTAGCATAATCTACTGCACGAAGCTCGCGAATCACGGTTACCTTGATATTTCCTGGGTAATCGAGATTGTTTTCAATTTTCTCACGAACTTTGTGAGCCAAGATTGTGACTTTGTCGTCCTTGATTTGTCCTGGATTTACCATGATGCGGATTTCACGTCCTGCTTGAAGGGCAAAGCTATTTTGTACCCCTTCAAAGCCGTTAGCAATTTCTTCCAAATCATGGAGACGCTTGATGTAGCTTTCAAGAGACTCACTACGAGCACCTGGACGGGCCGCACTCAAGGCATCTGCTGCAGCGACGATCACTGCAATGACGCTCTCAGCTTCGACATCACCGTGGTGGCTAGCGATCGTATTCACCACAACTGGATGTTCCTTGTACTTACGTGCTAATTCCATACCGATTTCAACGTGGCTACCTTCAACCTCGCGGTCAATAGCTTTTCCGATATCATGAAGGAATCCAGCACGACGGGCAAGAGCCGCATTTTCACCAAGTTCGCTCGCCATGATACCAGCCAACTTAGCAACCTCAATCGAATGGCGCAAGACATTTTGTCCATATGAAGTACGGAACTGCAAGCGACCCATGATCTTCATCAAGTCTGGATGAAGGTTCGGCGCACCAATCTCATAGGCAGCAGCCTCACCATATTCACGAATCTTATTGTCAATTTCTTGACGGTTTTTCTCAACCAACTCTTCGATACGAGCTGGGTGGATACGACCATCTTTGAGCAACATTTCCATAGTCATACGGGCAATCTCACGACGAATCGGATCAAATCCTGACAAGGTCACCACTTCTGGTGTATCGTCGATAATGACATCAACCCCTGTCAAACTTTCAAAGGTACGAATGTTACGACCTTCACGACCAATAATGCGTCCCTTCATGGTATCATCTGGTAGATGAACCGTTGAGTTTGTTGACTCCGCTACATATTCACCAGCGATACGTTGCATAGCTTGAACCAAGATGTCCTTGGCCATTTTGTCAGAACGTTCCTTGACCTCTTGCTCAGCTTCACGAATACGGCTGGCAATCTCCTTGGTCAAGTTTTCCTCTGTCTGAGCCAAGATAATATCTCGTGCTTCTGCCTGAGACAGAGCACCAATACGCTCTAGCTCTGCTTCTTTTTGTCTTTCGACTTCCTCTAATTGCTCTTCACGCGCATCAAGGTTTTTCGCTCTATCAGAAATACTTTGTTCTTTTTGTTCAAGTGTTTGTTCTTTACTCGTCAAATTGTCGTCCTTACGGTCGAGGCTAGTAGCTCTCTCGGTCAAACGACTTTCGATTTGTTTGAGTTCTTGACGTTCTGATTTAAATTCAGCGTCCACTTCTTCACGGTATTTTCTGGCTTCTTCTTTGGCCTCCAATAGTGCTTCTTTTTTAAGAGACTTGCTTTCACGTTTGGCTTCATTAACAAGTAAATCCGCTTCACGCTCAGCTTGTCCACGTAAATTAGTTGCTTCTTGTTCAGCATTTAAAAGCATCAACTCCGCAGCTTCCTGAGATGATTTCATCTTAGCTGAGATGCTGACATATCCAATGACTAAACCAATGATGACGGCAAAAACAGCAATCGCAAGCGACATGATCTCCATGTTTTTACCTCATTTTATTGTTATTCCGAATGACATACATTCTTTTACATTCTACCATAAAAAAGTGATTTTCACAAACCTAAAATAGAATATGTTTTGAGGAATTTGGAACGCATTTGCTAAAATAAACTTGTTAAATCCTTGTTGATTAGAAACAGTTGTTTCGTAGAGATTTTAAAAAAGCCCACCTTTCGGTAGACTTAGTAATGATCTTTGAAAGACAAGAAAGCCACGCTATCTCCATCCATCATATAAATCAATCGATTTTCTGCATCAATACGACGTGACCAAGCTCCTTGGTAGTCATACTTGAGTGGTTCTGGTTTACCTATTCCTGTAAAGGAATCACGTTGAATATCCTTGATTAGTTTATTAATTCTTTTTAACGTTTTCTTATCCTGATTTTGCCAGTAGCAATAATCTGCCCAGGCATCTTCTGTAAACTTGAGCAGCATTTCTTACTCCTCAATAACATGGACCTGAGTACTTCCAGCACGAACTTGAGCCATTCCTCGCAAAACCTTATCAGAAAGTTCCTTATTTTGAGCAATTCTCAGAGTTTCTTGAATACTATCCCACTCGCTCTTTGAAAGGACTACAATGTCCTCGTCTGGATTTTTATTGACCACCGTCAAAGGCTCAAATTCATCATTTACCTTCTTCATGTAGTCTTTTAAATGATTTCGGAACGTTGAGTAAAGAACTGCTTCCATAACCATACCTCGTTTTACCTCTTTTCCACTATTATACACAAAAAGAAAGAAATTGTCAGGAGCTTGTACAAGATTTTCTTTTCTATCTATTTATACTCAATGAAAATCAAAGAGCAAACTAGGAAACTAGCCGCAGGCTGTACTTGAGTACGGCAAGGCGACGTTGACGTGGTTTGAATTTGATTTTCGAAGAGTATTATTCGTAAAAAATCTCAAAAAGCCTACCTTTCAGTAGACTTAGTTTGTTTCTATTCCAATCGGCACTCTTCCAAAATTCTGCTCTGCTATACTTGATTTTCCCAGTTGGTAAATCTGGTCTGCCTTTTGGGTCATAGCATCCCATGGTTCTTTGCCAATTCGGCTGACTAGATTGACCTGCCCTTTCAGAGACTTGAGATGTTGTCTGCCTTTTTCGGTAAAACCAAGGACATGAATGGCTTCTGGCAAGTCATTTTCTCTAGCCTGCACCAAGATATAGGTCAAGAGACGTCTGACACGCGCCTTGGTGTAGCGTTTGGTGGAAACCACCTCAACCAAGTCTTCCATAGATTGGGCTGTTTTAATAGCCTCTTTAATGCGCACAGCCATTTCTTGATTGACCTGATAGATGGTGGTTAGGTCGGGATTTGACAAGATTTGATAATGGAGCAAGAGAAAATAGTCTTCCCAGTTCACCTTACTGGCCTGCTCAAAGAGGGTAACAGAAGGCATAAAGCGTTCTAAAAAATCTTGGTCCTTCTGGTGCTGACGGAGAGCTGTCGCTGAGGCAAAGTCCACATCCTTGTCCACAGAATGGTAACCTGCCCCCTGACGTTGAATCGGATGCAGTTTGATGTTGTGTCCAGCGACGGATTTGGCATAGGCGAGAGCAAGGACATGATTGGGCGTCTTGCCTGAAAAATCAAGACCTGCAAATTCCTTCCACATGGCCTGGGTTTTCTGGGGATAGGAAAGGGAATCAGGCAGATTTTCCACAAATTTCTCCATCTCAGTACCTTTCTCTGTGTATAAGTCAGATATTTTTTGATAATCCAGAACTTCCTCTGTTCCGAAAGCTAGAGTATCAATACCCAAGCGAGCCAAGATATCCACAGCTCCTTGGCCAAAGAAATCTGCCGCCTGAACACTGACTAAAAAGGGCAATTCCACTACCAGATCCGCTCCATTATCCAGTGCCATCTGAGCCCGTGTCCACTTGTCCACGATAGCAGGCTCGCCTCTTTGCATAAAATTCCCAGACATGGCAATGATTTTCAGCCCCTCTGCCTGTTCCAGCAGGTATTTATGCCCATTATGAAAAGGATTGAACTCCGCGATAATACCTGTGATGGTCATGCTAATCTCCTACTTCTGCGCCACAAAAAACCAACGGGTACTGGTTTCTGTTGGCTCCTTGTCTTCAAAGTCTGCATGGAGTTTGAAAGATTTGAAACCAGCCTGTTCCAGCAAGATATCATAGGTCAGAACCTCATAAGTCCGCTCCTCATGCACTTCATCGTGGCGACTAAAAGAACCGTCCGCCTCCTTGATAAAAAAGGTCAACTCATGCACGATGGAGTGAGGAGCCGCGTCCTCGTAGGTATCCCATAGCATGGCAAAATCTTCCGCATTTTCATGGTAAGAATAACCTGGAAAAACTTCATCTGTCTGGTAGATCGAATGCACGTCAAAGATGAATACTCCGTCTTCATTAAGGGCATTATACACTTCCTTAAAGACGTCCCCTACTTCCACCTCATCCTGCATGTAGCAGATTGAGTCCGAATAACAAGTGACAAAGTCGTATTGACCTGCCTTGGATAAATCCAGCATATTGCCTTCAATAAAATCAATCTTTTGCTTGGCTGAAGCAGCCCTCTTCTCAGCAATCTTCAGCATATCTGCGCTCAAGTCAAGTCCAGTCACATCAAAACCAGCCTGAGAAAAGCGAACAGACTGGATGCCTGTCCCACAAGCCAATTCCAAGAGTTTCTTTCTCTCCTTGTTCTTAGGCAAATGACGCAGAGAAAAATCCGTCCATTTATCATATAAACTATCATCCATCACAGCATCGTAAACAGCCGCAAAGGTTTCATAAGTTGCCATAATCATGATACCAAGAGCCTCCATGGCAAACACCACTCGCCCTATACCTTTCTATCATATTCCTTTTAAAATAAGCAAAGAAACCCAGTTGACTACAACTGAGTTCATCTTCTAAGCAAGAGCTTCTGAAATATCTACTGAATCCGCCTCATGCCATAGTTTTTCTAGGTTATAGTGGGCACGCATTTCTTCTGAGAAGACATGCACAACGACAGCACCGAGATCCAGCAAGACCCAGCCTCCAGCTGCATCGCCTTCGATATGGCTGCCTTTAAAGCCTGCTTGAGCTACTTTTTCACGGATATTATCAGCGATAGCGTCCAACTGACGGCTATTCATCGAGCTAGTGATAACAAAGTAGTCCGTCACGCTGGTCAAATCTTGTACGTCAAGTGCGAGGATATCCTCCGCACGTTTCTCATCAGCCGCTTTCACGACTAGTTCTAGTAATTCTTTTTCGTTCATTTAGTCCTCTTTCAAATAGTGCACAAAGGCGTTATAGGTTTCAAGGGTTTGGGGATAGATGGGGAATCCCTGATGAGCTAGATGCTCCACAGTGCGAGTTGTTTCGTAGGCCACTGCCTTATTGAGCGATAGCTCAGCAATCTCACGCGCCACATCCACACCTGGAAAGGCCCGATTGTGCTCGATATAGTCTGCGACGTAGATGACCTTATCAAGATCTGTCATCTGACCAGCACCGACTGTATGGATTTCAATGGCTCGCAGGATTTCTGAATCATGCAAATCCAAATCTTCTTGAATCTTGTAGATACCCACCATGCCATGCCAGACATTATTGCCCCAGTTTTTGAGATCAGGTTCTAGCTGATAACGGTCAATCAAATCCAAAAATTCCTGATCTGACAACTTTTTAGCATAGTCATGAAGAAGGCCTGCTAGGCCTGCCTTCTCGGCATCGACTCCGAATCTCTCTGCTAATTCTATGGCTGCACGCTCTACACCCAAGCAGTGGGTTAACCGTTTTTCAGGTAGCAGCTCTGCCATTTTTTCCAACAAAGCCTCGCGAGAGCAGTTGATATAGTCTTGATAAGCCATCAGTAGAGCCCCTCCTTCTCGATGTAGTCTAGCACCGGCTGAGGTAGGAGAAAGTTAGGTTTTCGACCTTGGGCAAGGAAATCACGCACCATGCTGGACGAGATATCCATGAGAGGCACATCCACCCAGATAACGGGATAGGAAGTCCCTGCCTTGTAGCGTGGACGCTGAACCCCTACAAACTGAACCATGTCAACCAGCTCATCAATTCGGTACCACTTAGGCAGATAGTCCACCATATCCGCACCAATAATGAAGTAATAATCCGTATCCGGATGTTGCTCTGTCAAGATTTTCATGGTGTCGTAGGTGTAGGAAATACCCTTGCGCTCCAACTCAATGGTTTCAATGGCTAGTCCTTCAATCCCATCAATCGCCAATTCAAGCATCTTGAGACGATGGTTCTCAGGGATGGTTTCCTTTTTATCTACATGAGGAGGTTGGTATTCAGGCATGAGCAGAACCTGGTCCAGCCCCAACTGTTGCCGTACTTGGTCCGCAACGATCAGATGGGCATTATGAACAGGGTTAAAATTCCCCCCTAAAATCCCGACTTGTTTGCGTTTTTTCTCCTTGATTTCTGGCTCCAACTCTACCTTGGTAAAGGGAGTCAATAGTTCAATTGCCATAGGCTAGTCTCCTTTATTTCTCTGTAAAAACAGTTGTTTGGAGTAGGATTTTTAGATTTCTTTGACTTTTTTAGAAATCTTTCGATTTTCTTTCTTGTTAGATTGTTTATACAAAATCAAGATGCGTCCGATTTTTTGGACTGTATCCACACCGATTTCTTCTTCCAAGATTTCAGCTACTTCGTGGATGTTTTCATCAGTGTTTTGCAAGAGCGTTACCTTGATCAATTCGCGGGCGTCAAGTGCCTGACGAACGCTGGTTTTGATTTGGTCGTTGAGTCCATTTTTCCCAATTTGGATGATGGGTTTGAGGGTATGTGCCTGGCTGTTGAGGAAGGCACGTTGTTTTGATGTTAATGACATAATTTTCTTCCTTGTTTTTTGATAGTTATTTTAAGTGGTGAGGGACGGTCGGAACTAATTTTCCAAAGATCTCATCTTTGAAAAATGGATTTCCTGACCTCACAATTGAGCCTAAGTCTCAATTGTGCCCCTTGCCAATCGATAGATTGGCAAAACACCACGGCAATAACTATCGCTATATGAGCTCACTTTGTTCGCTCAGCGATTTTGTTTTAAATAATTGCTTTTCGTGTGACGACGGCGACGCCTTCGGGTGCCCAGACGGCGACTTTGGCGATGCCTGTTACGCGGATCCAGCCTAGGCCTGAGATGACTAGGTCTGTCTTGTCCTGGATGTTAAATACATGCTGGACTAGTTTTGGAAAATCTTCTTTTTCCTTACTATTTGGAGGAGTGAGAAGTGTTCCAACGTGCTTTTCATAGAAAGCACTAGCACCTTCTAGCTTGGTACGATGAAGTTTGAGTTCATTATCAAAGAAGGCTGTGAATCCTTGCTTCTCTCCTGCAATGAAGTCAAAGCGTCCCAAACCACCTAAAAACAGGGTTTGTTCAGGATTGAGCTGATAGGTTTTAGGCTTGATTTCCTTTTTAGGGCTGACATACTTGAGGTTTTTAGCCGTCAAGTAATGAGCCATCTGGTGGCGGTGGATGATTCCCGGCGTATCGTAGATATAAGAGCCGTCGTCAAGCGGAATCTCAATCTTGTCCAAGGTTGTCCCTGGGAAACGCGAAGTCGTAATAACATTCTGATCACCCGTGATTTCTTGGATAATGGCATTGATTAGGGTAGATTTTCCAACGTTGGTTACACCGACCACATATACATCGCGACCCTTACGATAGTGTTCAATCTTGTCAATGACTTCCTTAATAGCATGTTTGTTTTGTGCCGAAGTTAAGACGACATCGACTGGACGAAGACCTTCTTCGTGGGCACGCTCCATGAGCCACTGGCTAATCTTGCTCGATTTAACTGACTTAGGTAGGATATCCTTTTTATTTCCAACCAAGAGGACATCATTTCCTGATACAAAACGTGGTAAGCCTGGGATGACAGAGCCATTAAAGTCAAAGATATCAATGACATTGACTACCAAGGCATCACTATCTCCCACTTCGTGCAAGAGCTTGAGGAAATTATCGTCCGTCAACTGGACATCTGTGATTTCATTGTAGTGGCGGAGACGGAAACAGCGTTGGCAATAGACTTCTCCAGTCTCCAAGCCTTTTTCAAGTGCTGACTGAGGAGTAAATCCAAGTCCAGCCTTGTCTGTCGTCTGAATGGTTGCTCCACAACCAATACAGAGAATTTCTTCCATAGTTAAATTCCTTTTTTATATGTAATCGGTCCGTACTTTTCAGTGATTTTTCGCATAACACGACGCTCACGAGCACGGTTAATCTGCGTTTTGATGGAATCGTGTTGGACCAAGGGCTTGACCAAGATTGAGCGAATGCCTGCACGGTGGGCTGCTCGTATATCGGTCATCAGTTGGTCGCCGACCATGACCACTTCCTTTTTCTCATAGTGGAATTCCTTCATGGCACGGTCAATCCCAAATGTGAAGGGTTTCAATGCCCAATAAACGTAATCAATCCCAAATTTTTCAACTGCTCGTTGAACTCGTTTTTTGGTATTATTTGAGACCACAATGATGCGAATACCCGCGTCACGGAGATCATGTAGCCATTGCTTCATTTCTGGCGTCCCATCAGGGTTGTTCCAAGCAATGAGGGTATTGTCCAAATCGACCAAAACAGCCTTGATTCCCTGCGCCTGCAGGCTTGGGACTGTCAGATCATAGACTGCTTCCACAGCAAAATCTGGCATGTAATTTTCAATCGCCATTCTGGCTCCTTTTCTTAACTTTTTTTCGCAATTTTCCTTAGTAATAATGATAGGATAATCCACAAACCTGCACTTGCCAAGCTGATATAGAGCCAAGCATGGGGCTCATCTGTTAAAGGTAGCGGAACATTCATTCCGAAAAAGCCTGTCACGACTGCCAAAACAGCCAGCAAAACTGAAATGATGGTCAAGGTTGTCAAATTATCATTCAGATTATTGTTTAGGATGTTGTTGTAAGATGCTGATAGTTGTTGGAGAACTTGAGAAATCAAATCTGTCATGGACACCAGCTGATGAGCTTCAATCATGGCATCATCGAACTGCTCTCTCTCAATCTCGTTAAAACTTCGATAGAGGGCATGCCCTTGGATATGCTCTAGCAACATGCGATTTTGCTTAGCAGCCGCAGTAAGATAAACCATACCGGTTTCCAAGTCGGAAAGGGCAAAGAGGTTCTTCTTGGTCGTCCGCTGACGCAAGAGTCCATTAACCTCATCCTTACTCTTGTCCATCTGCTCGATGACAGGATAGTAGGCATTGCTGATGATTTCCAGACTGGCAAAGAGAAACTTGTAAATCGAAAGCGTGTCATGACTCTCCAGATAACGGGTCATCTGTTCAATGACATAAGCATTCTTGGTATTACTAATGGTAATCAGGCGACGATGTTCCACGATAAAGGTCATGGGAAAGGCTTCGTAGTATTCCTTATCCTTTTTCAAGTTCAAGACATTGTAGATAAAGGTCACAGTCCCATTTTCACGGTGATAATCCATGTGGGCACGCTCATTCCTATCCAGTGCGTACTCAATGGTTTCCTTGTCCAAACCGTAGATTTCTGAAAGGTCTTCTAGTTTTTTCAACTTGTCCAAATCTAGGTTAATCCAGGCACAGCCATTGCCCAACCGTTTTTCTAAAAACATCTTCTCTCCTTTACCAAACTCTTTCTATTATACCATAAATCTGCTAAAATTTCAGGCCTGGTCTGTCCGAGAGAAATTGCTGACGACGGTGATATTCCGATTGGGAACGAAGTGTAGAACCTGATCATCACCCCTGAGTTGCGTTGTCCGAATGCCGACGCTGACAACCTTGCCCGATACAGTAATAGGCCCATTTGTCAGAACGACCTCATCTCCCACATCCAGTTGACGTTCAAAGAGGATGAAAAAGCCATTGATAACATCTGACAGAAAACCTTGGGCTCCCATCCCAATAGCCACCCCAGCAATCCCAGCTCCAGCAAGCAAACTAGAGACTGGCAAGCCCAAAATAGACAAGATACAGTAAAGTAAAAAGAAATAGAGGGTATAATTAAACACATTCTCTAATAAACGTGAAATGGTTTTCTGACGCCCGACATCATGACGAGACATTTTTAGAGAAGGTTTAACAATTCTCTGCACCATGGTATGGAGCAATTTCTTAGCTATATAAAAGAGTAAAAATAAGAATAAAAGAGAAAGTAACTTGGTTAAGATATTCTCAATAATCGTTGTTATATCAAGCTTATTGAGGTAGGTTTGAAAAAATTCTTGCATAGAAAACTCCTTTCATTTATTATACCATACTTTCACAAGTGATGAATCTCCATAAATATTCAAAAATAATAGCCAAAATAGACAGAAAATTCTTGATTTTAGCTCATATTTATACTATAATCATAAACATTACACAACAAAGGAGATTGTTATGAAAAAAATCATTCATGCTTGGAATAAGGCAAGCCTGATCAAACGAATTTTGGTTGGTATGCTTTGTGGAGGTATCCTAGGACTGACACTTCCTAACATTTCAGGAATTGGCCTGCTCGGAGATCTCTTTGTTGGTGGCCTCAAAGCCATCGCACCGATTCTAGTCTTTGCTCTCGTTGCCAATGCCCTTTCACAACATAAAAAAGGACAAGATAGCAATATGAAAACCGTTATCTTCCTTTATCTAGTGGGGACATTTGCAGCTGCTCTTGTAGCGGTTTTTGCTAGTTTTATAGTTCCTATTGAAATTACCTTGAATAGTGCCAATACAGAGATTACGCCTCCTGACGGTATAGGTCAGGTCCTCAGCAACCTCTTGCTCAAACTAGTTGACAATCCAGTCAATGCCCTTGTCACAGCCAACTACATTGGTATCCTATCTTGGGCAGTTGTTTTCGGGATTGCTATGAGAGAGGCCAGCAAAAATAGTAAAGAATTGTTGAATACCATAGCTGATGTGACTTCTAAAATTGTCGAGTGGATCATCAACCTAGCACCATTTGGTATCCTTGGTCTTGTCTTCAAAACCATCTCTGATAAGGGAATCGGCAGTCTAGCCAACTACGGAATCTTGCTTGCCCTCTTGGTGACAACTATGTTCTTTGTGGCCCTAGTAGTCAATCCATTGATTGCCTTCCTCTTTATGAAGAGAAATCCTTATCCCCTCGTTTGGAAATGTTTGCGTGTCAGCGGTGTGACAGCCTTCTTCACTCGTAGCTCTGCGGCTAACATCCCTGTCAACATGAAACTTTGTCACGACCTCGGACTAGATCCAGATACCTATTCTGTTTCTATCCCACTCGGATCTACTATCAACATGGCCGGGGCAGCTATTACTATTAACGTTTTGACCCTTGCTGCAGTAAATACTCTTGGAATCCCTGTTGACTTTGCCACAGCCTTTGTCCTCAGTGTAGTAGCAGCTATCTCAGCCTGTGGTGCTTCTGGTATTGCGGGAGGTTCCCTCCTTCTTATCCCAGTTGCTTGTAGCCTTTTCGGTATTTCTAACGATATTGCCATGCAAGTTGTCGGAGTTGGTTTTGTGATTGGGGTCATCCAAGACTCATGTGAAACAGCCCTCAACTCGTCTACAGACGTCCTCTTTACTGCCGTTGCCGAATACGCAGCAGCCCGTAAAAAATAATCCATAAAGACAAGCCTGCTCAGGTCTTGTCTTTTCCGCTTTTATTCTAACTTATTAGGAAATTCTTATGTCTATTAGCCAACGTACGACCAAGCTCATCTTAGCCACCTGTCTTGCCTGTCTTCTTGCTTATTTTCTCAATCTTTCTTCCGCAGTTTCGGCTGGAATTATAGCCCTCTTGAGTCTATCTGATACTCGTAGAAGCACTTTAAAACTGGCCCGCAATCGGCTCTTTTCCATGCTTCTAGCTCTAGCTATCGGTGTTCTGGCTTTTCACTTGAGCGGATTTCATATCTGGAGCCTTGGCCTCTATCTTGCTCTCTACGTGCCTCTAGCCTATAAGATGGGCTGGGAAATTGGCATCACACCAAGCACTGTTTTGGTTAGCCACCTCTTGGTGCAAGAATCAACCTCTCCAGACCTTCTATTTAATGAATTCCTTCTCTTTGCAATCGGTACAGGATTTGCTTTACTAGTCAATCTCTACATGCCTTCACGAGAAGAAGCAATCCAGCACTACCACACATTGGTAGAAGAAAAGTTAAAAGATATTCTCCAGCGCTTCAAATATTATTTATCCAGAGGGGATGGACGCAACCGAGCACAGTTGGTTGAAGAATTGGACACCCTTTTGGAAGAAGCCCTCAGACTGGTCTATTTGGATCACTCTGACCACCTCTTTCACCAGACCGACTACCATATCCACTACTTTGAGATGAGACAGCGACAAAGTCGTATCCTGCGAAACATGGCCCAGCAGATCAACACCTGTCACCTAGCTGCCAGTGAAAGCCTAATTTTGGCCCAACTCTTTTCAAAAATTGCCGGCCAACTGAGCCAGACCAATCCTGCTTCCGATTTGCTAGATGAAATTGAACGCTATCTGGAAGTCTTCCGGAACCGCAGTCTGCCTAAGACCAGAGAAGAATTTGAAACCCGTGCCACCCTTCTTCAACTCCTACGTGAAGCCAAAACCTTCATCCAAGTAAAAGTTGACTTTTACCAAAAATATGGACAGTAAAAAAGAAAACTTCAGACCAATCACAAATAGTGAATATCTGAAGTTTTCTTTTATTTATAAGTTATCACCATAAAGGTTAGTAATAAAACGAATAAGGCCAAACTCACCAATAAAGTGAGCACCTTTACCAAGGTGTTGCTCTGCCAGTAGCTTGGTTTACCAATATTACTAGTCGCATCCATGGAAAATAGTTGATTTTCACGGGGTTGTATGGTTACCAATACAATCAAAGCAAGAGAGAGGACAATAGCTAAAACAATCAGAATATCAGTCATAGGCCTACCTCAAAATTCCTAGCAAAGTAAAGAGTAAACCAACCAGAATCATTAAACCCAAGATGAGTGAAAAAGTTTTACTAATCTTTTCACCTCGGGTTTCTTTTTCCTTCTTAATCGGTCTTTGTTTTAACTCTTCCATGCGACCTTCAACGTCTTTGTAAAATAAATCTTCCTCTGACATGTTAGCCTCCTAAAACAGTTTGCATGGTTTCCTGATATCGCACCAAGTCAACATAATTTGCATGTTGACCCTGCTTCCCAAGTGCCAGACTCATTTGGGTAACATCTGAAAGGGCCAGTTTAATGGTCTCAACCAAAGCAGAAACTTCACTACTTTCAAATAGATGATCCGGAGCGATATAGAGTCTATTGTGTACCGTTTGGTTGAATCCCAGAATCAAGAGATTGTGCTCAAAGGCCTGACGCACCGCCTGCAACAACTCATTACTGTGGTTTATATCCAAGTAAATATCCGACAATTGATAGAGATCCTGAATCTTCTGTGGACTAGCGTTCTGATAAAGGACCACATTAGGATAGCGAAGCATGTCTAAGAGCTTAGAAGACATCTCCGTTACCGCTGCGATACGGAAGGTAACATCAGGCAAGGCTTCTACGATTGCTTCTACTTGCTCAATCTGATCTGAATTAGTCAAAATTAAGGCATCTCGTCTTAGGAAATTATCGCGTTTAAACTGGTAATGGTAACCCAAGTGGACAAACTGAGCATGGTATTTCTCGTCAGTCAACTCCAAAGCGCGCTCATAAGTTGCCTTGTTTGGAATAATGATTTTCTTAGTGCGCACATTATCACTTTCCAAAATCAACTGCATATTGCCCGGGATAGCATCATAGAGAGGTTCTTGCCAAACCAAAACATCTGAGCCAGACTTATCTGGATGATGGAAAGAAACCAAGAAAGAAGTCGCTAGAGTATTAAAAATAATCTGATGCTTATCTAGCCCTAAATCTTGCAAAAAGAAGGTGATAAATTCTACTCGATTAGCAAAGTAACGCATGACCTGACCAGGCAAAGTGAATAGGATGTCACCCGTCACATGGTTCTCAAGTAAAACTTCCTGACCATTGACATCTTGGTAAACCGTCATAATTGGCTCACTATCAGCACTATAGGTCGTTGTAGCAAAGCAAGCTCCGAAGCGATTATAGCGGTCAATCTGGCGCACTTTTCCTTCCAAGTCTTTCCAATCTACCTGCTTAACCAAGCGAGCCTGCAAACCATCTGCATAATGAATGACGGCCCTCTCCTGTGTCATATCTTCAATACGAGCAGACTGATTATTGCCTGCAATTTCCCAAAAAGCTGGAACAGGAACTTGATTAAAATAAAGAGGTTTTCCCTTTTCATAACCTAGATAATAGGTAAAAGGAGAGACCAGACCATCAGGCAGAAAACCATCTGCATCGATGACCACTCCAAGTTGAGAAAGACTGGTAGCCATGAGACTTTCATGTAAATCTCGACTTTCTTGACTGTAACGATCATAAAGTTCAATCATGGAGCACCTCCTCTACTGTTTTCTTCCACTTTTCTAAAATTTCTTCGGTTAAGAAGCCTTCTGCAATTTGATAAGAATGGGCACGCATGGCTTCCAAACGTTTTTCTTGATACAATTGACAAATCTTAGCTGCGTAAGCTCGCTTGATTTGGTCTTCTACATGGTCAGATGAACTTGGAATCAGATAACCATTTTTTCCATCTTCTATAAAGGTCTGATTACCATAAGGTACATCAAAACCAATTAGAGGAAGGCCTGAACCAATAGCTTCCATCAAGGTCAGACCAAATCCTTCGCTGGTAGATGCCGTCAAGTAGACCTCATACTGGCTATAAATCTGCGAAAGTTCCGCATGTCCCTTGAGTTGGATATAATCCTCAGCCTGATGAGTTGCAATAATGTCTCTAAGCAGAGAATCCTCTCCACCGCTACCATAGATATCAAAGGTTAATTCAGGGATTTCCTTACGAGCTTCAATGACCGCCTTGACCAACCAGTCAATGTGTTTTTCTTTGGCAAGACGTGAAGCCGTAATCAATGAAAATGGTTTGCGTCCTTGACTTGACTCAGTTAATGCATCAATACTTCCTACAGGAATGGTAACAATCTTTGGACGATGCTGAGTATATTTGGCAAATTGCTCTTGCAACACTTCATTCTGTCTGTCAGTTGATACGATAAAGAAATCAACCTTATCTGCATTGGTAAACTGGTAGTCATAATAGTTATTCCAAAGGATATAGTCCTCATTTGTAGCATTTTCACTATAATGCTCCGCGTGAACGACTACCGCTAGATGCGCGGCCTGTGCTTCCTCAAACACAACTTGACCAATGCCTGTCTCCCTATCCAGAATAACTAAATCAGACTTGTTCAAATTCAAGGATTTCATAAAAGCACGCATGAAAGCTTGCTTTCCATAGAAAATTTTATCCTTAAAACGATAAACTTCTTCCTTGCCTTGATTCATCAAGATATCATAGGCTGGAGTTCCGTCTTCATTGTAAAAAGTTCGTTGGTACAGTACTGCAACATTGTCCTTGGGAGCAAAGTATTCGCTACAATAACGAGTATAAGAGAAGTAATCTTTCCGAATCAGGTTCCCCTTAAATACATACTCTGCATGCTGGACCAAGTCCTTATTCTCATCCACCAAATAACAGGTGACAAACTTATCTTGGTCAGAAAAGAAGATACGCAAAACCTTGCCATTCTTTTCTCTACGACTTTCAACACCGTCAACAGTAGCTAAGACATCAGCAACTGTTACACTAGTCGGTGCAATCTTGATATCTGTAAAGTGATTATAAAGCCAGATAACTTGCTCATCATCAAAACCAATATTGGCTGTCAGATGCTGAATATTATCAGCTAGAATCATATCTGTAAAGATAAACTTAGAGGACAGATTTAATTTCCGAAAAACACCAGCACGATAGGCTTGGGCGTATTCTACACCGCTACTGGCCCAACCAAGTCCTAAATTTATATTGTAAATTGTCATATTTTCTCCTCTTATGGAAAATGAGTCACGATTTCACCTTTTGGAGTGACCTCAACCAGCCCCATCAGGAGATTCCGTACCATATCAGCACGAATTTGCTCTTTCATCGTTTCAAAACCTGCATAGGCTTCTTGATAATACTCTACGATTGGATTTTTCTGACTAGCAGACTGGCCACCGATAGCCATAGACAATTGTTGTAGATAGTCTACTTGCTCTACCCAGTTATCATCGATAGCCTTAAGTAGAGAGAGTCGTAAATACTGTTCATACAAGTCATGTTGTTCCAGTAATTCCTTCTTTTCAGAGAGTTCTCTATTCACAACTTGTCGAATAAAGGAGCGGACTTGTTTCTGATTAGATAGGTCTAGATTATCTGGAATTTCCTTTACATGGAAACTGATATTGGTAACAATAAAGTGAAACAGTAATTCACGACTGGCATAGTGTTCAGACGATACCGCTTCTGTATATCTCTCAATAATATCCACAACTACATCTTCTAAGTCACGAGAACCATCTATTAGTCGATTGCGTTCCTTATAAACCATATCACGTTGGATATTCATGCTCTCAGCATACTCTAAGGTCTGACGACGGGCAGTTCGACCAGCACTGTCACTGGCGTGTTGAGCCCTTTCAACCAGGTTACGATACTTACGACCTTTGAGAACTTCTGGTTGCATCATATCTTGAACTTGATAATCTTTATACTTCTTGTGAACCCAAGATGGACCAAATTTCTTAATAACATCATCTTCCAGTGATACAAAAAACTTACTCATACCAGGATCTCCCTGACGGCCAGAACGTCCACGGATTTGAAGGTCAATCCGCTGACTCTCCATCCGCTCTGTCCCAATGACAATCAAGCCACCAAGCTCTGCAACTCCCTTACCGAGTTTAATATCCGTACCACGTCCTGCCATAGAGGTAGCCACTGTTACGGCCCCCATCTGACCTGATTCCGCGATAATTTGGGCCTCACGTGCAGCATTATTAGCATTGAGAACATTGTGGGCAATCCCTTCACGAAGCAAGAGAGATGAATAAAGCTGAGACATCTCCACTGAACCTACAAAAACCAATAATGGATTCCCCTTAGCATGATACTCTTTGATGTATTCCAAAGACGCATACACTTTCTCTGGTAAAGTCACATAGAGATTATCTGGATAGTCAATCCGTTGTCTAGGACGATTTGTTGGAATCCTAATAACGGCCATATTATAAGTTTCAAGAAATTCTTTTTCTGCTACCTTTCCTGTCCCCGTCATCCCAGATACTTTTTTAAACATCTTAAAGAGACTCTGATAGGTAATGGAAGCCATGGCTCTCGTTTCAGGAGACAACTTCACATGTTCCTTGGCTTCAATGGCCTGATGGAGTCCTCCCTGCAGTTTGGTCATCTCCATTAAACGACCAGTCCCCTTATCCACCAATACCATCTCATTTTCACGAATGATATAGTCCTTATCTTTGGTATAGAGTTTATGGGCTCGAATCGCATAAACTAAATGACGAGCAAAGGACGCATGTTCTTCCTTATATAAATTATCAATTCCTAGGAAACTTTCAGCAGACTTAGCACCCTTAGTAGTAAGCCAGACCTCCTCTTTCTCCTCTTTAAAGATATAATCCTCTCCTTCGACCAACGTTGTTACCAGCGTATCAATAATCCCATAGTAATTAGACTGAACACGAGGAGAACCTGCAATAATCAGAGGAGTTTGTGCACTATCAAGCAAGATATCATCAATTTCATCAATAATCACATAGTTAAACGGTCGTAAAAACTTACCTTCTTTATTCGAGGCCAGATTATCATTTAAGTAATCAAAACCTAAATTACTATTGGTTGTGTAAATGATATCCGAAGCATAGATAATCTTCTTTTCTTTAGCTTTCATTTCTTTCTTTGGATTTTCCGTAAATGGCACCCCAATGGTCAATCCTAGGAAACGATAAACTTGGCCCATTTCCTCGGCATCACGCTTTGATAAATACATATTAGGCGTCACAACCATCACTCCTTCTCCCGAAAGAGCGTTCAAATAAACCGGCATGGTTGCTGTCAAGGTCTTACCTTCCCCCGTATTCATCTCAGCAACTTTTCCATAGTGCATGACAATAGCCCCCATGACTTGAACATCATAGGGAAACATCCCTAAAATCCGCTTGTCTGCTTCACGCACCACAGCAAAAGCTTCTACTAAAAGGTTATCTAGACTTTCTCCCTTTGAAAGACGCTGACGAAACTCCACTGTTTTAGCCACTAATTCTTGATCCGAAAGAGATGACATCTTACCTTTAAGCGCATTGATCTGCTTTAAAATCCTTTTCACTTTCCTAAGCTGGAAATCTTGACCTAAACGTCTAAACACTTCTGATCTCCTTGATAGAAAAATGATAAAAAGTTAAGGACTCAAATCCAGCACTTAAAAGAGAAACTTGATAAGTATAACTATCTTCTGGGTAAGTAAATATGAAATCTTTCACTTTTTCTACCTTTTCTTCTAAAACATCACCATAGCGGTCAAAAAAAGTTATCTTGGTATAAACCCCATTTTCAGGCTGACAATCAAAAACAAGTGATAGTTGATACTCCTGATTTCTTTTTAATAAAGGAAGCTGGGGTTGAGTCCGTGTAGCCTGGTAATTGACACTAGAAAACCAAGTCTTAAGAATCTCACCAGATGGCAACAGAGGATTATACAGCCGAATACTTTTGTCAGGGTAATAAGATACAGTTGATCCGTACATATAAGTCCCACCAACTTCTCCCCAATGAATAGACTGTCTCTGTGTGATAATCATTCTTTCTCCCTTCCAAAACCACTTGATAGTACCATTCGATAAAAGTGAAGAAACCAAGCAATATTGGTATCTGTATCATCATTGTGTCGTCCAGCAGTTCCTTTAGACAAAATCTTCGCACCTGTATTACATAAATAAGTAACTAGATTCTCATAAGCCTGAGGATCCATTTCTTCATCCTTCATGTAGGACAAACCAAAGGTTGTCTTTGAAAAATTTGCTTGTTTAAAGATTTTCCAAAAACGTTGATCCAGCTCCGTCATATCTTGCGAACTTGTTCCACCTGTATGATGAATTAAACAGTCAAAAGCCAAGTTAGAGACACCCGGTGCGTCCAAACGTCCGCGGCTAGCTATGGTTCCTAAGTTTGCCAATGGCTTACCAACTATGATAGCATGAGGTTCAAAAAAAGCACCATAATAAAGAGCTGGAAAAGTTCCCATAGAAAGGCCTGATAAAATCAAATCCTTTCGATCAAAACCTAAATAATCAAGATAATGAGCAATCGTCTTTTTGATTTTTCCCTCTAGCTCATCCGTTCCTAGATAAAAAGCTCCTCCCTCTAAACGTGGGTCAGAAAATAAAATGAAGGGACACCCTAGAGTTTTCATCATATAGTAACCCTCAAATCCTTCTGCAGGTCGATAACCTGAAAAATAGACAGCCAAAGGAGGATTAAAATCACCTGGATGGAAGAAATAGTTTATTTCATCACGCTTGGAATCATGTAGGATATTCCCACCAAGCACAAACTTACCAAATTGTTTTCGACTCCAACGTTGGTGAAGATTACCTAGTTTGATAGTACCACGACCTCTTGCTTCAACAGATAAAAATATCAAAAAATTTCTATTTTTACTATCTATAACAATGGCTTTTTCTAAATCTACTTCTGAATAAATCTCTTCTTCAAAGAAATTGTCGATATCCCCATCAAATATCTTTCGCAATATAAATCGAAATTCACAATTTCCCTGTTTCTCATATTCTAACCACAATTCTATCGGCAAATTTTTATAAACCATAAAATTATGAGTCCAGTATGCTAGTTGATGAAATTCCTCGCCAAAATCACCCTCTATAGTCACACATTCAAGTCCTTGATAAGAAACAGAACCTTGAAAATGCTCATGAATCTTAATTGTTGACGGAAATAATTTATCTCCGTAACCACCACCAAATAGAGTAGTCGATAAATCATTTATTAATTGTTGAGGTCTTGAAAAATCAACTGCCTGAGCGCATCGTTTTTTGAGAAAGAATGCAACTCCTTCATCATCTGTTTTGAGATCCTGATCATAAAACAAAGTGTAAGGTTCAAAATATTTTACAAAGGAAAATAAGTCTTTGACATACTGAGGATCTTTCACCAATACTGCATGAAAACGGGTAAAACCTTTTTTCTCTGTCATTTTGCGAAGAGCTATTGTCGAATTGGGATAAAAATGGTGCCAGTTCATGTTTTCAGGTATGTCATAGTGATTTTCCCAATTGGTAAGCCCTATCTGTAAAATATTAAGTTCCTTTGACATTCTGAACCTCCACTATCCAAGTCTCTAGTTTTTCAAGAAATCGCTGACCAGTATATTCCTTAATTTTCTCAATCGAATAAATCAAGGACTCATTCCACTCTTTCAACCTATCTGTGTAATAATGAGCAGCCTTAGAAAACTCTGCCACATCTGCCAGCAAATAACCATTTTTCAAATGTTCAACATAGACGGTTTCAACTATGTTGATTTGAGGAATCCCCGCACTAATTCCAGCAATCTGGGTATAGGTGTGGGGGTAGTTGTTAAAATCCACAATCAAACGGACAAATTCTAGTGTTTTAATCAATTCCAATTCATCATTCAAGTTAACAAACTGAAATCGTAAGTTCTGGTGTTGATTTTCATCTAAATGATTTTCTGCATCACCATAGTCCAAGTCTTTTTTCAAAGTTTCAACTAGAAAATTTTCTTGAATTATAGCTTCAACAATTGCTTCTACCTCATCCATTTGATCCTGTCTAGCAGCAAATGCCCCAAAAATCACCTCAGTATCCTTATTTTCAGCGACAAATGATAAAACTTGAAACAGTGATTGGCTATCAAGTCCCTGCTCAAAATCCAGTTGATAAAAAATGATGGATTCTTTCTTAGTTTGACTTCGTCCCAATCGTAAACGAGTATCATAAGATGATAAATGGCGAAATTGATACATTCGTTCAGGGTACAAATCCTGTAACAATCGTAAACTATCATCTCTATCCACTAAAATCAAATCCGATTTTTCAAAAGTTAAATCTAAATCTCTAAAGGTATCTTGAGAATTACGCCCAATGAACAGACTCAATAGTTTAGGATTGGCACTAGGTAAACGGTCTAACACAAACTGGTCATGGTGAGAATGAGAAGGAATCATAAAAATATCTTCGTTCTTTACATGCTTTTGCAGATAATTCTCAAAAAATTCTGCCACCAAGTCTCCCATGTTTTGATAGATAAGCGCTTTAAAGCGATAGCCAAAAATTGGATTGACTTCTATTCTTCCTCCTTCTTTTAAACGCTCTCTAAATTGCCAAACTCCCTTAGGATTCAGATATTCTTGATAGGTAGCTTGCCCATCTTCAAAAAAGATAACACTCGATACAAATCCTCGATCATCCATGATATAGTGCATATCTACTTGACCATTCGGTTCAAAATACTGTATATCACTGATGAATCCTTCAACCCCATGTTCAACCTTAGCAAATTTCTTCCCATTTTTTTGAACAATAATCGTAAAGGGACTATAAATAAATTCACAGTCATTATCCCACTCAATATCTCTAATGGTTAAAACTTGGGTATGGAGATTGTGAAAATCTTGCATAACATCAAAAACAGAATAAGTATCTGTTTCCAATACACCATGTCTATGTAAAAAATAACGTAGGTGAGGCTGGTAAGCTAGTACTAATAGACGAGAGTCCATGCCTTGTCTTTGAAGAATCCGAATCTGACTAAAGCTATCATCAAATTCAAAACGAAAATGAGAAAAATACCATGGAATAAGATCCACATGCCATTTTCGTTCTGCCCCATACCAAGCTGGAATAAAATAATACATGCTAATCTCCTAAATTAAAGGTCTATAGATTTCATTTAACCTTAAAGCCTTGACTTCGTCTCTAATCGTAAAAATCATGCCTCCAAACATCATAAATAAGCCTGGAATCATTGCAATCCTTAATAACTTTTCATCAAATAAAACAAAAAGCATGGGGCCACCTGCCATGATTACATTAAAGAGACCTCCAATTACTGAAAAACGAAGGACCAATCCATTAATAAACCGACTAGTGTCCTCACCTGGATAAATTCCATAAATGTATTCACCAGATTTTTTCATACGATTTGCAATCTCTTCACCATTCATAGTGACAAAAGCAAAAATAATACTAAAAACAAAAAGAATTATTATATACATGTAAATCCAGAGTGGCTTTCCAATTGTATACTGAGACAAAAGGGTAGAATTAACTGAATTATTCGGAAAGAGACTTTGTAATAATAAAAGTATGTAAGTTGGAAAACTTAGAAATGTCATGACATACATATAAGGCATCCCGCCAGCAGGATTTAGCATAATCTCTAAAAAAGAATAGCGTTTAAAGAGACTATGTAATCCAATCTTATTAACTGCTATACGATAACGTGCTCTATATAGAATAGCTATCAAGTAAGTAAAAATTAATCCCATAAGTAAAACAGCAACTATAATATACATAGAGATGTGCATTGTATGGAATGTTTCGAGTATATCTTGAGGTATATTTAATACTATACCAGTCAACAAAATAAGCATAGATCCGCCAATTCCTACTGTCGCATTAATATCAGATAACCATATTAAGAAAAAAGACCCAGCCACTAAGAACAGTGTATCCATCACAAGAATCAGAATCTTCGGCAAATTTGATTGAACTGGTAAACTTAGTGTGATAGCTAATGCTTGAATCATTGCTATAAATAAAGTTAAATACATCTGTCTTCTATTCTGTATTTCTATAGAACCAGTAGATAATCCTAATTTTTTCGATAACGAAAGCATCTGCCACAAAATCATTGTAGACATCCACGGAGATAAACCAACAGAAAAGAGTGAAAGATTTCTAAGATTCCCACCTGTTAGGGCAGCTGAGAAGGCTAGATAGGCTGTTGAACCTCCTAAAAAATCTTTACTATTCAGGTCAACAAAAGGTAATGTCAGTCTGCTTCCTAAAACATATATAAAAATAAAAAACAATGTCATAAATCCTTTTTTTAATACAACAGACGAAAAAAAGTTTTTCAAGATTTATCCCCTCAATCTCCTAATTTTTTGTTTTTGTAAAATTCAGTTTAAACTATCCTGAAACTCTTAAAAATGCTATGTAATATTTTTATCTTGTTTATTTCGATATTAAAAAATAACAGTTTATGATAATCAAAAAAGCTATGCATCGTTTACATAGAAAATGTTCTCAAATCGATGAAGAACTCTGTTCTAATAGCGTATATAACGAATATATTTTTACAGAAATACTATTGCTATTATAACAAAAAAAGCAGAAAAAATCTGCTTATAAATCCCCTAGGCTACTATTAAAAGAATACTACGTTAGTGAATAAAATAGATTATTTTTTATTTACCATTAGTTCATCGAACGTGCTTGATTTTTAATTATTATCTATAAGGTCTAATATTTCTGTATATCTCCTGAAAATTTCAGTATCCTGCAATCCATTTTCTTTTGCTTGTTGATATCTCCATCTTAAACACCCCAAGACATTATCCTTTTCATCAGAATAATTCCAACCCTTTATAGTATAAATTGCTAGCCTTTCAAGCAAACACTCTAATACATCTGTTAAAAGTTTCTCATTAACACTGCTTCCAATACTCTCTATGCCTTCCCTATGATAGTAAATTTCTTTGTGAATATATGTAACAAGATTTGATTGAAAAAATAATTTATAATTTGTCCAAGAATCTTCTATTGATTTTCCTTTAGGAAATCTAATATGATTAAACAATTCCTTCTTAAACAAAATTCCCCAACTAGTTATATATACATATCCATTTAGTTCTAATGATGGTAGACTCAATACCAGCTCTTCACCAGTATATGTTTTCTCATAATAATCATCCCATATATGCACATGATAGTGTCTATCTTTCTCACTATAGATAGTATAATGTGACACTACAGTATCTGAATGTGTCCGAATTGAAGTCTGATATAGGTCTTCCACATAAGTGAGGGAAAGCCAATCATCTGAGTCAACAAAAGATAAATACTCTCCCTTTGCTCTAGCTATTCCAAAATTTCTCGCATCAGAAGCTCCACCATTTTCCTTTTTAATATATCGGAAACGGCTGTCTCTAGCGACATATTCCTGACAAATCTTACCCGAATCATCTGTCGAACCATCATCTATCAATAAAACTTCTATATTTGAATAAGTTTGATTTTCAATACTATCCAAACACATTCGAATATATTTTTCAACATTATAAATAGGGACGATAATACTAATTAAATCATTTTTATTTTCTAGCAAGAAAGGATATTCAGTTCGTTCTGCTAATTCCAATTTTTTACGTACTTGCTCTGCTTCATCTAAAAATTGATGTTCTTCCAACTGTCCTAACATTCTCTGCAAGACATAGTCATACATGTTAAAGGAATGTTGAATATTGATCCCTGCTAAATCCTTTGTTGCTCTTATCCGTTCTTCAATCGCATCAATATAATCTAAATGTTTGAGAGAAAAAACGCTAGATAACCCTGAAGGATTCATACGATAAACATAAGACGCATTGTTAAAAACATGAATGTTGTCAGCTCTCATATAGAGTTTCCAAATTAAAAATTGGTCCTCAGCATATTTTCCATATGGAAAACGGAGCTCATCGAACAAACCTCGTTTAAACAGCTTCCCCCAAGCAGTAGAAAAAGTCAAAAAAGGAACATCCAGCATAGAATCTAATACTTGAATCGCTTGTGCTGATGTGAAAGAAATTAAGGATTCACTCTTAAAATGATCATTATAAAAATAGAAATCAGAGCCATCAAAGCGGCAATAACCTCCAATTAGTATATCAGAATCACTTAGACGACTCGCTTGATATAATTTTTCTAGGTAGTTTTCAAAAAGAAAATCATCTGCATCTAGAAAGGTAATATAAGCTCCCTTTGCCCTATCTAGTCCATAGTTCCGAGCATCAGATAAGCCTCCATTTTCCTTTTCAAAATATCGGAAACGGCTGTCACGTTCTGCGTAATCTTGACAGATGGTTGCTGAATTATCTATAGAGCCATCATTGACCATTAAAACTTCAAAATCCTTAAAGGTTTGTGACAGCACACTATCCAAACACGATTTCAGATAATTCTCTGCATTATAGATGGGTACAATGATTGATATTGTTTCTGTTTTCAATATATTTCTCACTTTCCTTACTATTTCTATATAAAACTATAAAGACTGTCTAGGTACTCTTACCTCTATTTTTTAAATCTAGTAGCCATAATTGCTGCTCTATTTTTTTAAAGGTGACCGTATCAGACATATCCCATACTGTTCCCATATTATACTTCATCCACTGTAATAACCCGATGTGATGCTTTCTAGCTTCCGTTAAATCAATTCCTACCAAAGCAAGATTTAGTAAACGATTTTCTGAAACTTTCAAGCTTTGACGAATCGGTTCTTCCCCTGGTGATTTAGAAGCACTGTCTCCACGGTCACGATAACAATATGGAGCTTTATGAAGATAGATAATACGTTCAGAAATCAAAAACAATTTATACATTAAATCAAAATCTTCTGCCCAAGATATGTCTTCGGAAAAATAAAGACGGTCAAACAGAGACTTTTTAAATAATTTACTCCAAGAGCTCCCCCAAGCTATATCAGTACTAAAGGTTGAGAACATATAGTTGAAAAAAGTATCATTGGGTTGAAACTGTAGAGTTTCATTTGTTTCAGCAACATGAAATAAAAACATTGCATCCTCTTCACGAAAAGTATAGTAATTTGCAACAACAATATCTGCATCCTGTTCCTTTATCGACTTATAAAAAATTTCCAAATAATTTGGTTCAACCCAATCATCCGAATCAATAAATGTAATATACTCACCCCTCGAATGTTTGATTCCAAAATTACGAGCTGAAGAAACTCCACCGTTTTCTTTTTCAAAATAACGGATTCTGTCATCTTTTTCCACATACTCTTGACAAATCTGAGCTGAAGCGTCAGTAGAGCCATCATTTATTAAAAGCAATTCAAAATAAGGAAAAGATTGTTCAATTATACTATCTAAGCATTTTCTGAGATAGGACTCCACATTATAGATGGGAATAATGATACTGATTGTTTCTAGCATTCTATTTCCTTTGCTTCCTTAACTCTTATTAGAAGAGATGAGTTGTAAGTTTTCCTTAATATGACGATATGTTTCTGTATCTTCCATACCCCATACCATTCTCATATTGTATTCAGTAATTTCTAAAAATGTTCTATAGCGATCAAAATGTTTCGTCACATCATATCCCATAATAGCTAAAAGAGCTAAGCGCTCTGCTACATGATTTAACTGTGCTGTGACAAGGGGATATATTTTGCTCTTTGATATTCCAGAGTCATTTTCTCTATAAATATAAGTATCTTTGTGAACATATACAATCTTATCTACTTGAGTATACATTTTATAGATCAATGCAACATCCTCACCTATCACACCTTTGGGAAACCGTAAAAATGAAAATACACTTTTCTTATATAAACTACCCCAGATAGTAGAAAAAGATAAATCATTTCTTTCAAGAAATGATAACTCATCAATCAATTCTTCTGAAGTATAGTTTTTTTCATAATATTCTCCAAATGTATGAAGATAGAAGGTTGCAGTAGAAGTTTGGTAATTAGCATAGTTTGCGATAGAGATATCTGCATCATTGTTTACTAATGCAGTATAAAGAATACTCAGATGTGATGCATCTAAAAAATCATCTGAATCAACAAAAGTAAGATATTCTCCTCGTGCCTGTTCAATTCCATAATTTCGAGCATCCGAAAGACCGCCATTTTCTTTTTCAAAATAACGAATACGTGCATCTTTTTCAGCATATTCTTGACAAATTAGGCCTGAGCTATCTGTCGAACCATCATTTACAAGAATAACTTCATAATTGCTAAAGGTCTGCTCTAGAATGCTATCTAAGCATTGTTTGAGATACTCTTCAACATTGTAGACCGGCACGATAACACTGATTAATTGATTTCCCATTTCTCACTCTCTTTTATTTTCTAAAAATAGGTAGTCCCCATTCTCAGCATGTTCCAACTTTTCGCGCACTGTTGCTTCTTCTTTGACAAATTCTGTTCCCTCTAACATTGATAAATTTCTCTTTAAAGCAAATTTATATTGATTAAATGCTAGTTCCATCGGATAATCTAGGTCTGGCATCTCCATCAAGGTTTCAATACGCTCCTCAATCGCTTCTATAAAATCTAAATGAGATAAGTTGTAGTTCTGAGTTAGACCTTTAAAATTGATTCTGTAGGCATAAATATCTGAATCATACCGAGTCATCTTTTCACTTGCTAGATAGAGTTTCCACATAATGAACTGGTCTTCTGCATATTTCCCCTTAGGAAAGCGAATTTCATCAAATAAATGCTTTTTGAATAATTTCCCCCAAACTGCAGAATAGCGGAGGAGCGTATAATCCTCCATACTATCCATACCTTGTATAGCATCTCTAGCACTGAGCGGAAACAGTAATTCGTCTTCTTTGGGTTTTGGATAAAAATAAAACATACCTTCTTCAAAACGACAAAATGATCCTACGACAATATCTGCTTCAGTTAGTTGACTTGCATAATACAGATTTTCAATACTCTTCTCAAACATAAAGTCATCTGGATCACAAAAAAAGATATAATCACCCGTCGCAATATCTAATCCTGCATTTCGAGCATCCGACTGTCCACCATTTTCCTTATCAAGAAAGATAAAACGAGAGTCATCTTCTGTCAATTTCTTTGCAATAGTGATACTATCATCAAGACTACCATCGTTGACAATGATAACCTCTATATTCGTATATGTCTGTAGCAAAATATTTTTAATACAATGCTCAATGTATTCCTCTACATTATATACAGGAATAATAACCGAAATCAATGGAACATCCATATATTTATACCTCTCTACTTAGTCAAATCTGCAACAATTTGATTGTTATAGTTTTCATCCTCTATAAATTCAATCCCTTGGTCAAAATTAAATTCTGCTGTATGCTTATGTTTTAACTGTACCTTTGTCTCTGCTCCCATTTGCATCCACTCATATTCAGAATCAATATGGCCAAGGTCTAAGGCACGATACCCTAATCTAGACAACCGATAAGCCAATATTTTGGCTGTTGGACCAAGCATCAGTAAAATTAGTCGTCCCGCCGCGTGATTTAAAACGGTTTGTTGAATAGCATCCACCTTTGAAAAAGCATGGTGGGAAGGACAAATAATGCGTTTTATAGAGCGAACATTGTTAAATAAATCATTACCAACTCCTGCTCGTGTAGTTGCTCCCTCTACAATGAGTATATCCTCATCTGCAAATAAGGCCTTGATTTTTTCAAATTGGGTAGTAGCTTGACTCTTATCTTTGTTATCAATATAACATCTTGAAATCCAGGTTGACCCATATTTCTTAGCCTGACAAATCTCTTGGAAAAACCTTCCATGATAATCTAACTCATTTTTCCAAAAATTTTCTGAATCTTTATTTTGGAGAAAATTTCCCTTAAAAATTTCAAAAATTTCTGGTAAGCACACAAGCACATTATCTTCCTTATCTGCATTTATCAAAATTTCTCTCATTTCTTGAGCTAAGTCTTCTTGATACTCCTGATATGCAATACTATTGCCGTTTATCAAGCTAAACTCACCATCTCCAAATCGAACCAAGGATTTATCCGTTGCTAAAAGCTCATCCAAGGTCTCATCAATCGACATGACTGTAATATCAAACAATTCTTCCTGTTTAAAAGCCTGACTAAATCTCTCTGCCCCAATTTCAGAAAATAAGCGAATAGCATCTTCCATTTTCTCAATTTCTTTTCTTAGAAATAAATACTGGTCTACCTTTCCCTTGTGAGTTGCATAAAATGAAAAAATGGGTTTCTTGAGCTGTTCCATGCTTCTTAAAATGGTTTCATCTATGTCCCCATAATTAATATTCAGATAAGCATCTACATCCTTGAATAAATTCTCCAAAGTAGCAGTGGTACACTCTGGATGCAGATAAATATTATCAAACTGTTCCAAACCATTTAAATACGAGCCTACAGCTGTATAAGCTGCTATATGAAAGCGATGTTCTGGGAATGTTGTTGCTAAATGTTCAATGCCTTCAAAGCTCTCTGTTGTTGTAAAAGTAAAGAAATCGAGACCTTGTTTCTTATCCTTTACAAAATTAAAATTATCCAGATGATGGGCTAGCAACTGTTGAAAGTCAAGATGATAGAAATCCCACCATTTTTCACGACATCTATAGGAAACAGAACTATTCCACGGCTTTCTATTAGTTGTATAATGAAGGACAAGCGGATCATCTTCTAGATTAAAATGTTCTTGCCAATGATTATAAAAAGCAATCAAGTCATAACCTACCTGAACATTATAGCGTTTATCCAATTCTAACCAATTATCCTTAAAGATCTGGTTAAGAACTCTCTGGACATTCTTGGAAGATTCTGTATCAAATTGCTTATTTTCCCAATTTGCATGTAGTTCTATGCATTTAGTCGATATGTTTAACTCTCTCCATTTAACAGTATCAATAAGAAGAACACCTGTATTAAAACTGCCATCTATATCCTTTACAGCAGCTACTGGAAATCCTTCTAAATCCGTAGACAAAAGCGACTTTAATTGACCATTTACAACGGTATCACTATCAAGATAGAGAACTTTCTCTCTATCCACTAGATCTGCAATAAAATATTTGGAATAGGGCATTAGACTGTTAGAAGATGACATTTCTAATTGAGACGAAATTTTTTCCATGTTAAATGGAATACTATATACATTCCCTCCCAACATTTTTACAATGCGTCTTATTTTTCTAAACCAGTCGGACATAATGCCTTGATTAATGATATAAAAATCGACTGATTTATTGTGATACATGATTGATTTCATGGTTACAGCCAATTGTTCTGTATAAGCTTGATTAGCAATCAAAACGACTGCAAGTCTTTCTGATGTCATCTCTCCTCCGAAATTCCATATCCAATACTATTCTTCACTCAAGTCAGCGATAATTTGACTCAAGTATTCATCATTATTTACTAACTCTATTTCTGTATCTAGATTAAATTCTGCGGTATGCTTGTTTCTCAACAAGACTTTCTTTTCCGCGCCCATTTGCATCCATTCATACTCAGAATCTATATGTCCAATATCAATAGCTTGAATCCCTTTAGAAGCGAGTTGATAAGCTAATACTTTTGCTGTTGGCCCCAACATTAATAAAATCAATCGATCTTCAGAGTACTTGAGTATTTCCTCCATGATCTCAGTTTTCTTTGAGTAGGCATTTCTGGACGGGCAAATAATTCTCTTGATGCTCTTAGCACCATCAAATAAATCATTTCCTACTCCTGATCTAGAAGTATATCCTTCCACTATCAGGATATCTCTTCCCTCCCAAATTTTTTTTAACTTCTCAAACTGTGATTTTGATTTTGATTTATCTAAAAAGTCAATATAAGGTCTGGAAATAAAAGTTGAACCATACCAAGGGTTATGGCAATACTCTAGATAAAACTCTTCATAATCTTCTAAGTATTGACGCCAAAAGGCAAGTGCTTCTGGAACAAAATTAAAACGATTTTTTATACCTTCTTGCAAACCAATCACTAACTGCGGATTACTTTGTTGCTTGAAAATAAATTTCAATTCCTCTGCAAGCTGTGGATCATAGTGTTGATAATTGATAGACTGTCCCAACATGATCGCTGCTTCGCCATCACCAAATCGAGCGATTGAAGATTGATGCTCCAGAATATAATCAAGCGTTTCATCTATGGTCTGCACTTCAAAGTCAAATGATTTATTTGGAAATTGTTTTGTTTCAGCATATTTCCTAATTGCGGCTACCATAGCATCAACATTTTTTATAGCAAATAAATATTGACCCTTATCTCCATTCTGCGTTTTATAGAAGGCAAAGATTGGAATTTCCTTAGCTATTACACTATCTAACACACCATCTACTGCTCCACCATAGTTAATGTCCAGATACAAGCCTGTACCTTCTATCAATTTCTCCAGCCTTTCCAAATCTGACGCAGGATAAAGATAGACATTCTCTTTTTGAGATAGTTCCATCAAACGTGGTCCCATCATGGTTCTTGCAGCAATACGAAAATCACATTCAGGGAGTTTATCAATCAAATATTGAATTTGTTCTAAATCCTGACTATTTGTAACTGTCAATAGCTGTAATCTTTGCTCTTCTGACCCTTTTTGGATACCTAACTCGAAAACAGCCTTTAATAAAAACTGTTTCGCAAAGAATCCTTGGCTGAGTAAGAATGAAAAATATTGCACCCTACGACACATCTCAATGTAGGTCTCTTCGGACAATTGCTCCACTAGAGCATTTACTTCTTCCAAGCTATCTGCCACCAAACCTAATCCTTGCTCTACGATAAAGGCAGAGTTCGATAAGGTAGAAGGAATAATAACTGGAATACCTGCAGCTAAATAAGTACTTAACTTATAGGATAAATTCATACTATAATAGTCAAGATTTTGATCCTCGTTCTGATGGGTACTCCACACTAAGCCAAATCCGCCTTTAGAAAGTTCTAAAAGCATTTCCTCATCTGTCTTCCACCCTGCAATATGCACCTGCTCAGATGTAGGAAATTGATCCTCATTTGAAAAAATTGTCAGCGGAACTGTACCAGACCAAGTTTGTAATTCTGGAAAACGACTTAAATTTCCTGCAAAATAGATCGACTTTTTAAATGTCGGATTATATAGATGTAAGTAGTGTGGATGATCCCACATTTCTTGAAATAGGACATTATTAACTGTCAGTCCATTTTGAACCAGTCTTTTTCTCATAGCTGCTGAAGGTAGAATAATACTATCCGCCATATTATAGAGACTGATATAATCATCTAAAAGAAAGGCATTTTGTTTAAACATCAAAGGAATGACATCATGGACAAATATAACAATCTTGACATGCAGAGCTTTTAGCTTCGCTAAAAATTCTCTTTCAAACTCAATTCCATTCCATGTTGGTGTTTGAAAAATGACTACATCTCCCATTGAAACACTTGCTAGAATCCCGTCCAGTCTTCTACTTCTTTCTTCGACTGTTTCAGAAGTAGCATGATAAAAATAAATCCCTAACTCTCTAAATCCTAGTTGACTAGCTATCTTTTGAACAGCATTTTGAGCAATGGTTGCTGTACTTTCTCGAGCCATCCCATACAGATTGGTAATATGTAGCTTCATTTCTCTCCACTTTCTATCATATCCTTTTTTCCTAGTTCTTGATTTCAAACAATCCTCTCAACATCTACAAAAACTTTTTCTTGACCTACAGACTAATATATTATCCTTCTAATAGAAATAGTACCTCTTGCAACCATCTTGCAGTTTGAGTAAATTCCAATTCCTCGAATTTTATCTTGTCAAGTAAATAGCGAAGATACACAATACAGTCATCTACATACGAACTAACTTCTAACTTTCTAGCAGTTAGAAATGCAATAAAATTCAATCGTTGTTGAATATCACTCCTAATTTTTTCTAATTCAAAGTGTTTGTATTCATCACTACTAGTTCGATAAATGTAATTATCTTTGTTTACATATACAATTTTATCAGAAATTAGATATAATTTATACCAAAATTCCATATCTTCGCCTAAGGTTGTTTTTTCGTTGAAACGAATTGTCTTCAATTGTCTACTCTTCACCAATTTATTACTAGAAGAAACATAAGAATGATCAAAAGAAGACAATACTTGCAAATTATCAATCAATTCTTGACCTGTAAATGTCTTTTTATCATATCCTCTTTGAAAAATATGAAAGTAGAAACAATTATCTTTTATATTGAATTTTTTATATGTCGAGACAGCTATATCTGCTCCTTCTTCTAAAAGAGTCGTATATAAAACTTCTAAATAATCAGAATCTACCCAATCATCCGAATCAATAAAAGTAATATACTCTCCTCTAGAATGCTCAAGGCCCAGATTTCTTGCAGAGGATACCCCACCATTTTCCTTTTCAAAATAGCGAAAACGAGAATCTTTAGAAACATACTCTCTACAAATATCCGCTGAATGATCAGGTGAACCATCATTTATTAATAAACACTCGAAATTTTGATATGTTTGAGCAACAATACTATCCAAGCATTGTCTCAAATAATTTTCAACATTATAAATTGGAACTATAATACTAATTAATTCGTTCATAAGTAATTCAACTATTCTCCTAAGAATTGTCTAATAGACTCTACCATTTTCTCCGGCTCTGCCGAAGAAAATATATGGCTTCGATTATTCGCATCATGGCTAGTATTTTCAAACGCAAATATTGGTTTTGATAACTGTTCAACCACTGAAAGAATGTTATCTATTTCCTGATAATGATTAATATCTAAATAAAAATCTAACTTACTTAGAATTTCTTGAGATTGATACGCAGTATAATTAGGATAAAGTGATACATTCTTAAAAACTTCTAAATTAAATACTCTCGATCCAAAATAACTATGAGCAAAAATATGAAAATGGACATTCGGAAGTTTTTCTACTAAATATTCTATATGTTCCAACTCTTGCGTATCTGTAAAGATAGCTGTATGAAATAAACTAACTATCGCAATATCACTAAACGATGTCGGTTTTGTATCCTTTTCTAACAAAATAGTTTTCCAATCCAAACCATTGTAAAACCACCACAATTCTCGGTATCTTGTTTTTATCGAATGATTCCATGGTTTATGCATTCCTTCAAAATGGATAATAGCCGGCTCATATGACACATCCCATTTCTGTAAAAACCAATCTGGCCTTTTTTCATAAAAAATTTCTGCATCTAGACCAACCATAAAATCAAAATAGGGAGTTAACTCTTTCCATTTATCTTTAAATAATAAATTTAAAACCCCTTGATCTCCATATACTTCTTGGTGTTTTTCATGAGTTAAATCTAGCAATTGCTGACAAATATTTTCTGACACCCATTTATCAACATTAACAACCATCATTCCCGCATTGAAAGAATTTACATCCCATGAGTCCCTAACAGCTAGAATATAATTTTCATCAAAAGACATTTCAAACAACATATCCAAGGGTTTGTGAACAATCATATCACAATCTAAGTATAGAGCCCTACTTTCCTCTACAATTTCAGGAATAAAATAGCGAAAATAGGTCATATATTTAATATGCTTATTAGGAGTAGAAAAGTGTTTTACTTTTTCTGCATCAATCCTTATATTTAAAATTTCACAGTTTATTTTCCCTAATTTCTTTTCCATGAGACAGAACCACTCTTTGGGAATATCTTCGTTAAAAATGTAAAATTTCAAATCTTTATTATGATAACAAATAGATTTAATAGTCGTTTCCAACTTGTCACGATAATTATTATCTGCTCCTAAAACGATCGCTTTTTTTGTATCCATAGCTCCAAATTATCCTCTTTCTTTTACGATAAGATTCCCATCATTATAAACCACACTATTAGCCGGGATATCTTTCCGCACTAAGCATCCTGCACCTATAACGGTATTATCACCAATAGTCACTCCTTTTAAAATCGTGACATTACTTCCTATCCAGCAGTCTTTTCCCACTTTGATAGGCGCAGTGATCCACTGCCATTTTTCAATTGTTTCAGCTGTATAGATATGATCATGGTCGTAAAAACGAACTCCCTCTCCCATCATAGTTCCAGAATCGATTTCAATTCTTTCCATACAGTTAAAACTACAAGAGTTATTGATAAAAACACCATCATGCAGTATTAACTTACCAGAAGAAACATGGAAATTTTCAAAATTTCTACAGATGACATTAGTTCCTACAATGAAGTGAGCCCTATCATCAATTTGAAAGACATTCCAAGTCCCATCTTGGATGATTTTTTCTTGATAATTGGTGCCTAGTCTGACTTCATTCAGATACTCTCTCACTCTAGAAACCAATTTATCTGGTGTACTTGATAGAAAAACTTCCTGCCCCTGATTTCCATGGACTGTATTGTCAAATGCAAAGACAGGTTTCCCAATCTGAACAAACCTTGATACAATAGCATCTACTTCTTGAAAGTGATTGATATCTAGTAGGAAATCACACATATTCACTAGAAAATCAATTTGCTGATCAGTCGTAACTGTCACGAGACGGACATTATATTTTGACTCCAGTACTCTTATCTTTTCAGAAAAGTGTACAGGAGCTGCAATATGAAAACAAATATCTGGTAAGTTTTCTAGGAGATAATCCAACTCTTCAATCTGATCACTAACCGTCAAAATCAGAGCATCTCCTAATAGATGTTTTTCCTTCATTTGCTTATTTCTCTTAATTTCTCAATCATTGATTGAACTTGGTCAACAGCATATACTTCCTGACCAACTTCGTAGGATTTGGTGTTTTCAAAGGATAAAATAGGTTTCCCAAGTCTTGCAAATTGATTGAGAATTTCTTCTATTTTTTCACCGTGATTAATATCTAAAAGTACTTGACTCGTCTCTACCAATTCTCTATCCAATTCCTCTAAAGATACTGTTCCAGAATAGACAGTAACGTTTGGATACACAACAAGTCTAGAAAGATTCTCACTAACGATAACTCTTGCTGCAATCTTAAATTGTACTTCTGGTAAAGCTACTATTAGCATTTCTAACTGTTCAATTTGATCTGAAGCTGTATAGATTAAGCAAGAAAACGGAATTTTTTGAGGATAAATATGAGATTTTTTAAGAGAATGTAAATGATGATTTTTTCCTAACTCTGTCCATTCCATATCATGGTAATACCACCAAACATCACGATAGGTTTGTCCAGCATGTACCTGCCAAGGCTTTCTCTCTGATAAATAATGGATGATTCCTGGATATTCTTGACCAATTGGAAAACGATAGTTTGCGAAACGTTCATGAATGACAATATGATTATTATCAAAATCTAGTTCTAGCCATTTATTTTCAAAAAGCATATTTAAAATACTTTGATCAGCCTGATCCACTTTATCATGCCATTCATTGGTTAAATCAATCAACTTTTGAGTTATATGCTCTTGCTTCCAAAGAGCATTATTAATCAAGAGAACACCTGCATTAAAGATTTCTCGACCAAAATAGGCTCTTCCTCCAAAATCTCGAATAGCAGCCAAAGGATAGTCCTGTAAATCTGTAGCAAACAAGTCATCTAGATTTTTCGTTACCACTAAATCGCAGTCCAAATAAAGAGCTTTGTCTTCTTTCACAAAATCAGCCACGAAATAACGCAAAAAAACAGTGTAACTGATATCTGTTTCGTAACGTGAAATTTGCTCAGAAGTTACCCGACAATTGGTAATTTCTGAATCAAACTTTTCCAAGCGCTTATTTAATTGTTTCAACCATTCATTAGGAAAATCACTATTAATCAGATAAAACCGAATCGAACGATTATGATAACAAATAGACTTAATAGTCGTCATAACCTGCTCTACATAAGCATAATTTGCTGCGAGAACAATGGCTTTCTTTTCCTTTTGCTCCTGTATTGATAACTGATTCAAAAGAGTTCTTTTCATTTCAAACTCTTTATACGTTGCTGTGTCAGATAAACCACTAGCTTGACCGTTCGCGAGACTGACTTCCAACATCTGACGATAAACTGCTAAGTGCTTCTCAAGTGGATAACCTATATTAGCTAGTAGTGTAATACGCTCAGACATAGCATCAACCAAGGCATGCATCCACTTTTCTGTCCAAGTTTTTGTAATACTTCCACTTCTCTGACGATATGCGTACAGACCTTTGTTTAAATAAACTACTTTATTTACAGATAAGTACATTTTTTGATTAAAGTAACCATCTTCGCCGAGTTTTCCTTTATCAAATCGGAGATAATCAAACAATTTCGCTTTATAGAGCTTGCCCCAAGCAGATATCAAAGCAAAACTCTTCATTTCTTGAGATTCATACAAATTCTCAAAAATAGAAATATTATCATATGCTTTCTCATAGTAGGAATTCCCATATATATGGAAATAATATGTCTCCTCATCTTCATTGTAAGAATAATAATTTCCAACCGCAATATCAGCCTGATACTCTACTATTTTTTTATATAGAGTTTCTATATAATCTTGTTCAATCCAATCATCCGAGTCTACAAAAGTCACATAATCTCCGGACATATTATTCAGACCGGTATTTCGTGCGGCTGAAAGACCAGCATTTTCTTGTTCTATATAGATGATTCGGTGATCCATTCCTGAAAATTCTTTACAAATCTCACCTGAAGTATCAGTAGAACCATCATTAACGACAATAATTTCAATATTTTTATATGTTTGAACTATAATACTATCTAGGCATTTCCTCAGATAGTTTTCCACATTGTATACTGGTACAATGACCGTTATTTTATCATCCACTAGCGCATTTCTCCTTATAGTTATTATACAATTTTTTAGTCAAAATTTCAGCTATATCATAGTAAAAACCCCTTGAAAATTCTAATTTTCCAAGGGGTTTCTATTATTTACGCGCGAGGGTTAGTTTAGCCTAAATTTATAGGTTATCTTACTCTTCTTCATCACGTTTACGGCGTTTTGCAACCAATCCAATACCTGTAACAGCTGCTAGAGCTCCAAGTAGTACAGATCCAGTTGATGACTTAGTACCTGTATTTGGTAATTCTTTTTGTGATTTACCTGCTGATTCAGATGTATTTCCAACTTGTGAGTTCGAATGGTTTACTGAATTTGAAGAGTTGGTACTTGCTGAAGCTACCGCACTTGTTGACGCTGAAGCTGAAGCTACTGCACTTGTTGACGCTGAAGCTGAAGCCACCGCACTTGTCGATGCTGAGGCGCTTGCTACTGCACTTGTTGACGCTGAAGCTGAGGCTACCGCACTTGTCGATGCTGAAGCTGAGGCTACTGCACTTGTTGACGCTGAAGCTGAAGCTACCGCACTTGTCGATGCTGAGGCTGAGGCTACTGCACTTGTTGACGCTGAAGCTGAAGCCACCGCACTTGTTGACGCTGAAGCTGAAGCCACCGCACTTGTTGACGCTGAGGCGCTTGCTACTGCACTAGTAGATGCTGAAGCACTTGCTACCGCGCTTGTTGACGCTGAAGCTGAGGCTACTGCGCTCGTTGACGCTGAAGCTGAGGCTACTGCACTTGTTGATGCTGAAGCTGAGGCTACCGCACTTGTCGATGCTGAGGCGCTTGCTACTGCACTTGTTGACGCTGAAGCTGAGGCTACTGCACTTGTTGATGCTGAAGCTGAGGCTACCGCACTTGTCGATGCTGAGGCGCTTGCTACTGCACTTGTTGACGCTGAAGCTGAGGCTACTGCACTTGTTGA
>CAJNCB010000006.1:0-100265 GCA_905221155.1 bacterium
AATTATAGAAAAAACTCCACAAATTATTTTATGTGGAGTACTTTTTTAAGAAAGGGATGTTTCACGAGAAACACTCTGAGTAAGGCACGGTGTTCTTGTTTTTAAGTTGTATAAATCGTTGAAGCTGTCGCAATGGTATGCCACTGGTTGGCTGTTGTGGCTGCGAAGTCCTTGTCTGCGTAGAAGTCAGTAAATGGCAGAATTTCCACTTCTAACTCATCGATGCGGTCAATCTGACCAGCTAGATAAGCCTCGATGCGGCTTTTTGCTCGCTTGATGCGTTGCAAGAGTCCGCCAATACGGATATCAACTGTGTCCAAGCCAAAGACCTTGTTTTCTTTCAGCCATTGGTGGCTAAAGAGGGCATGGAAGTTTTCAATTTGGCTTCTGAGTTCTGGTAATTCTTGTCTTGCGATTTCTTGTAGACTTTCTTTATCACCTTCTTGGTAGGACTGACGAATGCGTCGTCCCACATCCACTTTCCTACTTAAAATCTGGTTCAACTGAGCCTGAGTTTCAAAAAGGTAAGCATAATTTCCTGCTTTTTCTTTAATGTCAGCAAGAATCTCAGCTGCCTGAGCGAAGTGCGGTTTGTCCTGTTCAGGTGTCATGTGCTGATCAAGGAGCGGACAGAGAATATCCTGATAAAAGACATAGCGGTTGGGATTGATACCACTGAGATTATCTGGCAGGTCTGGCAAGAGGTTGGCAAGGTCAATCTGCATAAAATCTTCAACCGATAGACCAGTATTGGTCTTGAAGTGAGCAGACAAACGGTCTAGATCATTGCGGTAGCTTAGTTCTGCCCAGATTTGCAAACTTGGTAGGACAGAGAATTGGGCTGTTTCCCCACCATTATCCCCCCAACCTGTCACGATAACTTCTTTGATCTCATTGGCACGACAGGCTTTATTAGCCTCAATAGCTACTAGACGGCTAAAATGGTTATTGGGTGTGAAACCAATCCACTTCCAAGCACCCCCTGCAAAGGCAAGGTCATGGCTAATCTTGTGATGGTTGCGGAAATTGCGATTGTATTTTTCCTCGCTATCCTGATAATAGTCCCAGTAAACCAAGGTCACACGATCTTTGAGACGGTCTAGGTAGACACGAGTTTCTTCTGGAATTTCCACATCACGGTCGTACTGGCCGTCTGCTGACATGAGTTTGAAGAACATATCGCTCCACATCTGGCAGTGGAAACCATATTTGTCAGCAATATCCAGCACGCGCTCCAAGTGTTGGCACATGAGGAGACTACGATCCACAACACCGTTCAGAATCAAGTAGCGTCCCAAACCAACCAAGTGGGCTTCGTCCATCCCGATATTGACCTTGCGAGTCTTCAGTTTAGATAGAGTAGCAAACATGCCCTCAATCAGGTCATAAACCTTTTCTTCGCCGATAAGGAGAATGTCCTCTACATCACGGAGCTCCTGGACTTCTTTGACACCCCATTTGACGAAGGCTGACAAGTGGGCCAAGGTCTGGATACAAGGTACAAAGGTCATGTCAAACTGCTGGGCATAGGCTTCGATTTCCTGCAATTCCTCAGCTGAGTAGGCTCCACGGAAATAGCCAAAGTAAGGCTGCCCTTCAATCTGGTAAGTGTCTTCCATGTAGAGTTCAAAGGTTGAGTAGCCCATGAGAGCCAAGACCTCAATCATCTGCTTGGCAGCAGCCACATTTAGCACCGCATTTCGAGAACAGTCTGCCATATAAGCCAAATCTTCATAGGCCTCCTGCTCCTCAATCTCTACTTTATCACCTTCTACTAGAGCTGTTGCCAACAAGGACAAGGCACGATAGAGTTGGTGGGGTTTGCGATAGGTTAGTTGATAGTGGCCACCCTCACCCTTGATAGAGATAGAGGCTTGATCAGACTGAGCGACAGCTACCTCTACATCTGGTAAAGAAATATGCTTTGTCAGCAAGTCGATTGCCTGAGTTTGTTTGGAATTAATTCCTGTAAATCTTACCATTGATTTTCCTCCTGTAGCCAGTTGACAAGGGCACCGTAGAGATTGGCATCTGCATGATAGGTGCAGGCTTGGATGATGGGCGCAATCGTGTATTCTTCGTAGGTATCAACAAAGTCATCTACAGCCTTCTTGACACCTTGAATAAAATCTGGATTTTGACTGATAGAGCCTCCCAGGCTAATGACATCTGGATCGATCAGATATTGGATATTGAGCAAGCCTTGCGCCAGATTACGGTTCATGCGCTCAATGGCTTCTTGGCAAAGGGCATTTCCTGCTTCGGCCTCTTGGTAAATCTTGCGACCGTCCCAATCAGTCTGACCAGATTTTTCAATCACGTAGCGTACCATATTCCCAGTTGACGCTAGTTGCGACCAGTTGTTGAGCTTTTCAGCAGGGGCAAGGGTGGTCATATAGCCAAATTCTCCACCCAAGCCGTGGCGACCTCGGTGAAGTCTGCCATTGATAATCATGGCTCCGCCAATCCCTGTTCCAATCACGACACAGGCTGCATTTTCAAGTTCTGGATGAGCCAGTAATTCACTGAGTCCAACGCAGTTGGCATCATTTTCCAGATGGACAGGAATCTGATAAGAGCTAAGCGCCTCATACCAAGAAAATCCGTGAATGTAGGGCACCGCACTGAAGCCATCAATCACACCTGTCTCTTGATTGACCGCACCTGGAACGCTCATAGCAATCCCGCTATAATAATGTTCTGACAAGCGCTGGTCTAGCCAAGCTAGTAAATCTTCCAAGTTTTCAGGCGTTGAGATACTTGTCTTATCTAGTATTTTCCCATCAGGAGTCAGACTGGCAAACTTAATTCCAGTTCCTCCGATATCAATCGTTGCAATGGTCATTGTTTTTACCATAAAAAGGGGCGAATCAGCAGTTAGTTCTTACCTTTGCGCCCCTCCTTTCTTTTTATGTTTACTCTTTGAAATTAAATTTCTTCTTTTTTGATGAATTCTGTACGAATCTCTTGTGGTGAAATGAGGCCTCTATGAACTGGGTATGGTCGTTCAAGTAGGTCAAGGAAGAGATGTTGACTTTCCGGTACACGCACATTTTCACTACACATATTGTAGTAACGAAGAACATAGCCTTCTTCATTTTCAGCTACCTTAAAGGCTGTGGGACAGATTTGCGGTATGCTGAGAACAGAATGGCTCAAGAGGCTACCAGTCGCAGCCACGCTTCCTTCTTGTTTAGCAAGCTGAAGGCTGGTAAACGGTGTCTGCAAGGCTTTAGCACGACGGAAAGCTGAGAAGCGTTCTTGGACTTGGTGGCATTCAAGCGCAAACTCGACTTCAAACTCACGCAAACATTGTGCTTCTGGTGTTGGGAAGTAACCCCAGTCACCTAGCTCACCTGATGCACGCAAAATAGTCACTGCAATGGTGTCGTCTCCAAGGATTTCGTATTCATTCAATCCCTTGTTGGATACAGTCACACCTTTTTCATCGTCATACAGACTAACAAAGGCTTGTTGGTGTTGAGGATTTTCAGGATTTTCCCATGAAGCAGCTGGTTTGTTTGGTCGTGTCACCACCTCATAAATGCTTTCAGAATCATTGCTTGGACGCGTGTTGTGAGTCTTGACCAAGAGACGGATACGGTGGTCTTTGGCAGTGTTGGTAAAGCGAGTTTTAAAGCGGATTTGTGGATTATCAACGAAGATAGTCATCTCAGTTTCAAGAGGAATGCTTGTCAATTCTTCTGAACGTCCAGCTTCACGCTTCATAAACTCGATGATGCCTTTTTGCTCTTCTTCTAGCTTTTCGTCCGCACTGACAGGCACGGTCAATTCATGTTTGAGCAAAATCTTAGCATAGCGAGCTGTGTTTTCCAAGACCTCATAACCCTTAAGCTCTGCATAGATTGGCTCTGTTCCTTTTGGTTGGAAATAGATATACTCGTTTCCGATGTCCCCACGGTCTTCGAAGCGGATAAAATCTTCATAGGCTTCGTGAGTTGTCTTGTCATAAACTGTGATATTGTCATCCACACTCACCGTTACAAATGGTGTATCAATCACTCCGTTTTGGTAAATACCCTCACGGTGTGCTTGCTCTCCTTCCAGCAATTGGAAGGTTGTCCAAGAAAGCGGTGCTAGGTGAACTGGAATGGTCACGCGCACTTGACGAGCAATACGAGCTTGGCGGAACTTGTCTTTTGGTAAATCGTACTCAAAATTAGCTCCGAGGTCTTCGATTTTAGCCTCTACAGGACGACCATCCAAGTCCTCCACACGGTAGCTTGGCAAGGTAAGAGCAGCCATCTTCTTGTAGCCTTCTGTTGGATGCAATTCCTTGAAATCACAAGTCGCCACATCAATCACTGTGCTGACAGTATCAACCTTATCATGCAAGCCTGTGTTAATGACAGTAAAGAGATAGTCACTTTGAGCCTTAGCTGTAGCGATTTTGCCCTTCCACTCGTTAAGAAGATTGCTCTTAACAAAGTTTCCTACTTGGTTGACCTTGGCAAAACGAGTTTCCATCTCTCGGTGAACTTCGTCCACACTACAACCACAGATACTATCATGGGGCGCATTTTGCAAAAGTGTTTTCCAAGCATAGGTCAACTGATCCTTGTGGTTGTGGCCCCCAGTGATAATAGTCAAGGGTTCTACAACTTGCTCTAGGAGGTTGCTATTTTCTTGGAAGGCTTGTTTGAGATAAATACGAGATGAAGAAGTGTTGGCAAGTGTGTACCAGCCGTCTGTTTCCTGACTGGTCAACTCACCTGTAACCGTTGATAATTGCTCTGGTAGAGCACTTTCCACGGCTTGTACATATTCATCAAAAGAACTATGAACAAAGGTTACATCTGGGAAGAGTTCATTTGCCACACGAATGGCTTCGCTCAGATTTTTCTGTACAGGCTGGTGGTCACATCCGTTCATCATCAACCATTGGTTGGTCGAAGCGTAGTCACGCACGTCTGATAATTTTTGTTTCCAGAAGGTCAAGGCCTCTTCTTTATCAACTGGGATTTCATTCCCGTTACTGTACCAGTTGGCAAAGAGGATACCGAGGACACGACTACCATCCGCACCCTGCCAGTACATTTCTGAAAACTGGGATGTAAACTGCTCATCTTCAAGGACTTGGTTGTCAAATCCAATCGGTTTCACACCACGACCAAAGGCTGCCACGTGAATGCCTGATTTTTGAAGGATTTGAGGAGCTTGTCCCATATTTCCAAAAGTATCTGGGAAGTAACCAATCTGAGTGGATTTGCCCCATTTTGCAGCTTCTTGCTGACCAATCAAGGTATTGCGGACATTGGCTTCACTTGAAATCAAGTAGTCATCTTGCAAGATGTAAAAAGGACCAATTTTAAGTTTGCCTTCGTCGATGTATCGTTGGACTTTGTCGCGATTTTCAGGGCGAATCTCCAAGTAGTCATCAAGGACAATGGTTTGACCATCCAAATGGAAGCTCTTGAACTCAGGGTCATTTTCAAAGAGATCAAAGAGATTGTCAAACAATTCCACCAACTGCATACGGTGGCTTTCAAAAGGCAAGTACCACTCACGATCCCAGTGACTATGTGAGATAATATGTACAACAACATTTTCCATGAAGTAAAACCTCATTCTAAATTTAAATTTTTATTGTTAACGTTTTTGGATGTAAATTTGTGATTCTGACAAGAATCGGTTGCGCTAAAGCGTGCTCCTTATCGGATATCCAAGTAATCCAAGACCAATTCACAGAACATCATGTTAGCCCAAGAGAACCATTCACGAGAATAAAGAGTTGGGTCATCCACGTGGAAGCTTTCGTGCATGACACCTGTTCCCCCATCACAAGCAACCAGCTGATCCAGCAAGAATTTCTTCTCTGCTTTATCTGTCGTTGTCAAGCCTTGGATAGACAGAGCGATTGGCCAGATATAGCGATAGAAGGTATGAGAACTTCCGAGACCGCTAGCGTATTCTCCTTGGTAGAAGTATGGATTTTCAGGGCTCAGAATGGTACGACGAGTTGCTTGATAGACTTCGTCGTCAATGTCGCAGTAGCCCAGATAAGGTGCAGCCAACAAACTTGGTACGTTTGGATCATCCATGATGCTGGCATTTCCTAGACCATCCACTTCAAAGGCATAAATCTTTTCGCCCTTGCTGTTGGTGGTGTAAGCATAGTTTTCGATTCCTTCTTGAATCTCAGTCTGTAGACGCTTGGCATCAGCAATAATGCTCTCGCTATCAGCTAGATTCAATTCTGCAAAGATTTCTTGCACATAACCCAAGACTACTACAGCAAACATATTTGACGGAATCAAGTAACTATACTGACAGCAGTCATCACTCGGACGAAAAGCTGACCAGGTCATACCTGTCACTGCAGAATCAGGGCCAAATCCATCATTTACCAGTGTATCTTCCTTACGATCCGTATCTCGGACAAAACGATAAGGAGAGTTGTTGTGATCTTGTTCTACCGTCCAAAGATGGAGAATTTCCTTAGTCGCTGCGACAAAAGTCTCATCAAACTGACTAGTCTCACCAGTCTCTTTCCAGAGGAAATAAGCCAACTGCAAAGGATAGCAAAGCGAGTCCACCTCATACTTGCGTTCCCAAATCCAGCCATTAAGGTCTGTGTGGTCGGTCTCGTGGTGCCCCTTCCAGTTTTCCTCTATGTTGAAGGAATTGGCATAAGGATCCTTGAGTACCAAGGTCATCTGACGCTTGACCAAACCTGCAATGGTCTGACGCAGGAGGTCATCTCTTTTAGCCACATGAAGGTAGGGTCTGAGTTGAGCTGTCGAATCCCGAAGCCACATGGCAGGAATATCCCCTGTCAAGACAAAAGTTGAACCATCTTCTAGGATTTCAACCGTATTGTCCAAGGTGTCGGTGTAGCAACGCTCGAAAACATCCACCCACTCTGGATGATCCTTAGCCCGCTCTGCCACTTCATCTAGCCATTCTCTAACAATTTCTTTTGAATAAATCATCGTACAGTATCCTCTTTCAAACAAGTTTCATTTTCAGTATATAGCTTTTGAGGCAGAAAATACATACACAAATGATAGTCATTTTTCTACAAAATAGTTATCTTTGAAACTCCTTTTCTAAAGGCTATCTTTTTCTGATATAATGTAGAAAAACAGCTAAAGGAAAGACTATGAAACCACTACTTGAAACCATCGATACCCGCTTTGGAACTGCCAGCAAGCATGCCTTCTCTCGGGGAAATACCCTGCCTTACACAGGCGTGCCTTTTGGGATGAATTACTTTGTACCCCAGACCAGCGACCAGGAGGGATCTTGGTTTTTCGACCCACATCTGCCTATCTTTCAGGGGATTCGATTAACCCACCAGCCCAGTCCTTGGATTGGAGACTACTCTTGGCTCCTTCTGACACCTATCACCGGTCAACTGGGTGGAGACAGCCTCTTTCACCGCCAATCTTCCTATGAAATAGATAAGGCCTCTTTCCAACCTCATTATCTGAAGATTTTCTCCCTGCGCTATCAGATTAAAACCCAGCTCACACCGACTTGCTACGGTGCTTCTATTCGTTTGGAGCAAAAGCAAGGCAAAGCCCTCTCCCTCTACCTTCACGCAGCAGATGAACTAACAGTAGAGCAAGTAGATAAGAGGAATCTTGCCCTGCAACAAGAAGGAAAAACTGAAACCAACAAAAATCCACTGATACTGTTCACTGCTCTGCAAATGAATACGGATATTCTTGCTATCAGCCAAGAAGGCGAAGACTGGCGAATCGACCTAGCAGATAGCCATGCTGAAATTCAGCTAGCGACTTCTTTCATCTCTCCTGCTCAAGCACTGCTTAATCTACCTAAAGAAGATTTTGATAACTGTAAATCAAGTACCCAAGCGGATTGGGAAAATCTCCTCCATCGTTTTGACATTATAGAGACAGGAGAAGCTAACCGAACCTTCTTTGACCACTGTCTCTACAGACTCTTCCTCTTTCCTCAGACTTTTTATGAGGTTGATGAATCAGGGCAAGCCATCCACAAAGATTTGGCTACTGGAACTGTAAAGCCCGGTGTCCTCTTTAGCAATAATGGTTTCTGGGATACCTTCCGCACCACATTCCCCCTCTTTGCCCTTATCATACCGGAACACTACCACCGCTTCTTAGAAGGATTTCTCAATAACTACCGCGATACTGGTTTCCTTCCAAAATGGCTGGCTCCAGATGAACGAGGCATGATGCCAGGTACACTTTTAGACGGTATTATCGCAGATAGCGCCTGCAAGGAAATGGCTCCCGACCTAGAAGAAGAACTCCTCCAAGCCATGCTTGAAACAGCCACTAAGTCCGACCCTCTCGGCATCAATGGTCGTCACGGATTAGCCCAATACCAAGAACTGGGCTATCTCTCTACCGACCACCATGAAAGCGTTAGCCATACTCTAGACTATGCCTATAGTGACTTTTGTATCGCCAGCTGTGCCGAAAAATTAGGAAAAATAGAAATCGCTGAAACCTACAAGGCCGCATCACAAAATTACCGCCATCTATTTGATGCTGAGACAGGTTACATGCGAGCGCGTGATAGTCAAGGCAACTTCCGCCCTGACTTTTCTCCTTATAGTTGGGGACGCGACTATGCCGAATGTTCAGCCATCCAAGCAACTTTAGGCGTCCTCCACGACATCCCAGGCTTGATCCAACTTATGGGTGGCAAAGAAGCCTTTAGCAACTATCTTTTGAAAACCTGTCAAGATGCCCCCTTCTTTGAGACAACAGGATATGGTTACGAGATTCATGAAATGAGCGAGATGGCTACAGCTCCGTTTGGACAAGTCGCTATTTCCAACCAGCCTAGCTTCCATATTCCTTATCTCTTCCGCTACAGCAACTACCCTGACTACACTGCCCTTCTCATCAAGACTCTCCGTCAGAAAGCCTTTCATGCAAACTGGCAAGCCTATCCTGGTGATGAGGATAACGGTAGTCTCTCGGCTTGGTATATCTGGTCAGCTCTCGGATTTTATCCGACCTGTCCAGGAAAACCAAGCTATGACCTCGGGATCCCTCTCTTTGACCATCTCCGAGTCTATCTGGCTAAAGAAGGGAAATGGCTGGATATCCATACTAAACAAAACCACAGCCATTTCAACTTTGTCAAAGAATGTCAACTCGACAATACCGAGGTGACTAGCATCCAACACCAAGACCTCCTAAAATCTGAGCAACTAACCTTTACACTTAGCTGGTTACCAAGTCACTAACTAGTAGATAAAAGAACCTTTGCATCATGCCTGCAAAGGTTCTTTTATTTTATGAAACTTGTACTTGAGCTTGATCAACCAGTTGTCCATCCACAGTTAGATTTAGATAGAAATCCAAGGCCTTATCAGCAACAAAATACAGGGTTGGTAGGCACAAATCTTTTTTGCTTTCCCCTGCTTGGAATTGAAAGACTTGAATCTCGTCCTGATAGGCGACACCATGGACACCTGTCCCTGGTTGAATCGAAATCTTAGCCTCTAAAAAGGAGCTACTTTCGCTACGTTCAATTCTAAAATGAAGAGTCTCTCCCTTTGCTACAGCTAGACTTTTTTCTGCAAATGCTAGCTCCTGAACAACTTCTTTTTTTGATAAGCTAGGAGTTTTATAGAGTGAAATCTTGGTCAATACAGGCATAGATTGTGCCTCTGTAATGATCACGCGCACCTTTTGTGCCTCTACTAGCGAACCTCGCAGAAGGCGCTTATGACCAACTGTAAAGCTCATGCCAAATTCCTGCCAGACACCATCCACCTCTACTTGCACATGAAAAGCAGCGATTCGTTGCCCTAGCTTCAAATCTTCTCTTAACTCAATTACATCAAAAGTTTTAGGTGATCCTAAGTCGAGTTCTAACTGGATTGGCAAGCCTACATCGCTTGCCCAAGAGCTGGTCTTAAGGCCATCTGTCAAATGGTGACAGGCAAAGTCTGCGGAAAGAGCAGGACCAGATACCTTAGCTCCCAGAGCCAAATCTTCTTTATAGAGTTCATTGCGATAGGCCGCAAATTCATAGAGGCGTTCAATATCCTTTGCATCAAAGATCCCAGCTTGATTCGGCGGAATATTAAGTAGGAGCGGGGTTCCTCTCCCCACTGAGTGAAAATAGATTTCGACCAACTCCTCAAGTGACTTAGGATCCTGGTCCTCATGGTAAAACCAACCTGACCGAATGGAAACATCTGCCTCACCGATTGAAAAAATTGTGCCTGAAGAATCTCCGTGCTGAAGATAGTCTAATTCTGCTTCTGTCCCTAGTTTGTCAGGATTCACCTTTTGCCACAGGGGATCACCTGCATACCCTCGTTCATTGCCAATCCAGCGAATGCTGGTGTCTTCTGTTGAAAAAATCAAGCAATCACCCTGCAGCTCACGAATGGTCTCAAACCATTTCTCAAATTCATAATTAACCTTTTGAGCGCCCTCTCCTCTGGCACCATCCATCCAGACCTCAGTAAATTTTCCCGCATTCCCATAGGCAGGATTTGATAAGATTTCCTTCAACTGAGACAAATAATAGGCATTATAGTCCGCTTCTCGCTCCACATGATAGAGAGGACTGTGGGCATCCCAAGGCGATAGATAGACCCCCATATCCATATCAAACTCTGTGGCAGCTTGGGATACCTCAAGGAGCAAGTCACCCTCTCCATTCTTCCAAGGACTGGCCTTGACCGAATAATCTGTGTGAGCCGTCGGATAGAGGACAAAGCCGTCGTGGTGCTTGACCACCAAAATCAACTTTTTAAAGCCCGTTTCCTTGAGCATGCGAACCCACTCACGCGCATCTAACCTGGTCGGATTAAAGCGTTCAGGATCCTCCTGACCTGTCCCCCATTCCTGGTCATAAAAGGTATTGGGCCCAAAATGGATAAAGGCTGCTAGTTCATCCTCTAAATAAGCTAGCTGGGCCTGACTAGGCAAGGGCCCATGCGGTTTTATTTCTCTTACCATACTACTTCCTATCTACATTTTTCTTTACTTTTTTAGCATGCACTTGCAATTCTGTTAAGGCTAGGGGACTGTTCAAGTCTTCAAATCGAAGACGAAGGGCATAAGTTTTCACCTTGTCAAATTCAAAACGAAGCCCTTCATCCTTATCACTTGAAACTTTTCGGATAGCTGATACAGGTCGCCAATTCTCCTCTTGCTTGAGAGCAGAATCCTTATCCAAATGGTTTGGAGTCCGAGGCAAAGTAGGCTCATTCCCTATGTAATAATCAATAAAGGTCGGTTCCACCGCCACGTATTCTTGATTCTCAACATAATACAAGGTCAGGTTATCCACAAATCGCGGTTTTAAAATCCCTGCATCTCCAAAAAGAATGCCCACGCTGGCTTGCTCTGACTTAGCAATCCAAGTATTGGCTGTAGATTTCTTTCGAGCAATGACCTTATCATTGAGGTAAGAGGCTGGGTGATTCAGTTCTGAGTGAGAAGCAAAAACCAGAGGCAGGTTGGACCCTGTCCACTGATTGGAAATAACTTCCCCATCTACACTGGCATCTGTCACATGAATGGTGACTATTGCTGGCAACTCACAGCCCGCTACTTGCCCTGTGAGCACACATTCTCCTACCTGAGCACAGACTTGAGTATCGAGTTCATCCCAAGTCACCTTTGCCGTATCTCTTCTGCCATCTGATAAGACTAGCTTGACTCGATCTGGTAAGTGTGGGGCTTCCTTGACAAGCGTCCAAACCCTTTCAGGCTCAATAGCACAAATCCCTTGAACACAAACCTGAGCAGAAGCCTTTAAATCCAGATCTTCTAGCTGACCAGATACCGTAAACTCATGAAATCTTGCCAAAGCTTGCTCAGGAATCTCCTCCCAAACAACCTTGACTCGTTTTGCACTACCGGACTCATAGTCCACCAAAACTGAAGATGGAAGATGTGGATAAGTCCCCTTATCTGTATGCAAGCGAAGTGGTCGTACAGAAACTGCCTGCCCTAGTGAGGTATTTTCTGCAACCTGCAAATGAGTTTGATAGTCCTTCCCTTGATAAAAGGCGTGAATAACCAAGTCTCCTGCAGACAAGCAATGAAGCACTCCCTGCTTGATAATGGCGTGGGCACTACCACTCGTCTCCCAAATCACTTCACTATTCCCCACTTTGTTCACAGGGTTATCCACAGTTTGTGGATAAAGTCCAATGGCTGGGGAATCCCCTTCTTGTAATCCTGCCTGCTTTTCCACTCGAATCTCAAACAAGCGCTTATTTTTCACTGGCTGGCAATCAAAAGCCTCTCCCACTAAAAGATCAAAACTTGCTGGCTCTAGCCCTCTGGCACTAGCTTTTACTCTTACTTGACCTGCCTGCTCCAAGCTCTGAACCAGAAGGACACCCCTGCCATGAAAGGCTTTCCGCTTAAACCGACCATTTTTCTGGGCCTGATAACGTTCACGACTGGCCTGCCTGCCATTATCCACACCCACAATACGAGCAGGGCCTTCAATTTCAAAATGAATCTGATTGGAAGTACTCGGCACCCAATTTCCATCCTTGTCCAATACATCAAAGTAGAGATAAAGGAGGTCTTGCCCATCTGGTTCCAGTTGTGTTTTCTCGGCATGTAACCCGATTTGGGCTGGCTTACCTGCAGTCACCACCCTATCTTCTGCCACAAGCTGACATTGACGGTCATAGGCTACAGCATATAATTCTCCTGGTTGATAAGCTAAATGCCATTCGAGATAGAGTTGGTCAGATCCTTCTCTCTCTTGGTATTTTCGACCGTCTGAAGTCCATTTTTCCTGAAAGGTTTGCAAACCTTGGGATTTTCCATTGAGAAATAGCTCTACCGAACCAGCATTTGAATACACTCGAACAGGGATATCCCCATACTTATCCACAACTTGTTGATAACTCTTGTGAATTTCCCAATTCCAATGGGGCAGGATATGAACCATGGGATGCTGATTACCATCCAACCACTGACTTTGGTAGAGATAATAGTCATTTTTAGGAATCCCTGCTGTGTCCACAATCCCAAAATAGGAACTCTTTACAGGCGTGTCATTTTGATTGTGCCAAGGAGTTGGCTCACCGATATAGTCCACTCCTGTCCAGATAAACTGACCCGCATAGTCTAGCCGATTTCTATCTGCTATCCAAGAAGCCGTCGCTGTCTTCCCCCAAGGAACCCGATCATTGCCATAGTCTGACTGTTCAAAATTCCGCACGCGGCGATTATCCCCAATCCATTCCTTATCAGGGCGAAAATAGCTATCACGCGTCCTTGTAGCCGATGAAGTTTCAGACCCATAAAGTCGCCACTTGGGATGTCTTTTGCGAATCCCGTCAATATTGTCTTCCGAGTAATTCAAACCCACCACATCCAGCAAATCAGCAATCTTTTCATGACCTCCAGAACCATCTCCAAATCGGAATTGATCCATTCCCATGGTCACAAAACGGCTATCATCAACCTCCTTGACCCTTTCTAGCAAGCGTTTGACAGTCTTCAATGAATGAGCATCGCCATTTGCTTCGCTGACTTCGTTTCCCAAGGACCACATCACAATAGCTGGATTGTTCTTGCCACGCTCAACCATGGTGCGCAAATCGTAATCTGACCAGAAATCGCCTGCTTTCGCTTCTGGATGAGTCGCTTCTTCCTCAAAAAAGCGACCATAATCATATTCTTTCTTGCCTCCATACCAGGTATCAAAGGCTTCTTCTTGAATAAGTAGCCCCATTTTAGCAGCCACATCCAGCAAAATGCTACTGGCTGGATTGTGCGTGATTCGAATCGCATTGACGCCCATGTCCTTCATCTGGCGCAAGCGTCTCTCAGCAGCTGACCTGTTTTCCACAGCACCCAGCGCTCCGTAGTCATGGTGCAGACAAACCCCATGAATCTTCAACCAGCTACCATTTAGAAAGAAGCCCTTATCTGCTTGCCAATCCATATAGCGGTAACCAAAATTCTCCTCTCCTTCATCAACCAAAATGCCATTTTTGTAGAAACGAGTCTTCAATTGGTAAAGGTGGGGATGGTCAATATCCCAAAGCAAAGGTTGGAAAATTGATATCACTTGTTGGAAATGATGTTCTTCCCCAGCCTCAATCACCAGAGAGTTTGTCGCCTGCCAGTCAGAAATCCTCTGTCCTTCATACCAGATACTCTGTTCCAAATACACCGACACAGACTGAAGTCCGTCATTTGAAACCTTACTTTCAAGCTGAGTTTCCACCCATCTATCTCTTTGTTCTTTTAGTTTAGGACTTTCTATCTTAATCCCATATAAATCCAGATGCACTAAATCTGTAATCAACAATTTTACTTCTCGGTAAATACCGCTACCAGAGTACCAACGACTGCTAGGTTGCTGATTTTCCACAAAAACTGCAAGCTGGTTAGCCGTCCCATCGTTTCTTAGATAAGGCGTGATATCATAAGAAAAAGGTGTGTAGCCATTGGGATAATAGCCCAGCACTTGCCCGTTGATATAGACTTGGGCATTCATGTAAACTCCATCAAAGAGCAAACGCACCGATACAAGACTGGCATCTTCTTCCAAGTAAAACTGCGTCCGGTACCAGGCTTGACCCCCGTTTAACTGACCACCCTCATTTTGCGCTGGCGAATAATGGTCAAAATCATTGTAAATACTCCAGTCATGTGGCACTTGAATAGCCTGCCAATTTTCCCTCTGCAAATCCGGAGCCAAGGCCTCCTCTTTCCCCACCTCTTGGCTAAAAAACCAGTGATTTCGTAAAACTTCTTCTCTTCTCATACAGATACCCTCTTTAAACAGCTCGATTTACTTGACTATAGCACAAAACAAAAGCGCTTTCAAGACTTCCTCCATCACTCCCTAAATCCTCAGAAAAGATTCTATAATTTGTGGAGGAGGATTTTAATCCTCAAAGCTATAAGAGCTACGCAAAAAGAGCCTGACTCCAGGCTCTTTAGTCTATTATTTCTTCTCAGCACGTAGGGCTGACAAGATTTGTGTACGGATATCATCCACACCATTTGGCGTATTTGGTAAAAAGATGGTTTGATTTCCTTTAGAAGCAAAGGTATTCAAAGTGTCCAAATACTGGTTAGTCAAGAGGATGGACATGATTTGTTCTTCTGTCATGCCAACATTGGCTTCCTTGAGTTCTGTGATAGACTCTGCCAATCCATCCACAATCGCCTTACGTTGTTGGGCAATCCCCACACCATGAAGGCGATCTTTTTCTGCTTCGGCTTCAGCTGCAGTGACGATTTTAATCTTGTCGGCTTCCGCCAATTCTTGCGCTGCAACCCGCTTACGTTGCGCCGCATTGATTTCATTCATGGATTGCTTAACTTCTGCATCTGGCTCCACCTTAGTAATCAAGGTTTTCACGATAATATAGCCGTAAGTTGTCATTTCTTCCGCTACTTGATGTTGAACTTCAAGGGCAATCTCATCTTTTTTCTCAAACAATTCATCCAAGGTTAATTTTGGAACAGAAGAGCGAAGAGCGTCTTCTATATAAGATTTAATCTGAGATTCTGGACGCATGAGTTTATAGTAGGCATCTGTCACGCTCTGTTCATTGACACGGTACTGAGTCGCTACATTCATCATAACGAACACATTGTCCTTGGTCTTAGTCTCAACCACAATATCGCTTTGCAACAAGCGCAATTGAATCCGCGCTGCAATCGAGTCAATCCCAAAAGGCAAGCGAATGTGAATACCGCTATTGGCAACCTTTTGGTATTTCCCAAAGCGTTCAATAATCGCCACCGACTGCTGACGAACCACATAAACTGTACTCAGTGTGACTATCACCAATAGAAGCACACAAACCACCACAAAAATCATCAAAAATGTTGCCATTATCGTGACCTCCATCATTATTTTTCCTGTATTATAGCACATTTAAAGAAGGCTGTGCAGTTTTTACTGCGATTTTTCCTGAAATGTCAATAATTAGAGGTGAATTGTCACATTGTCGTCTAATCTCCGGCTAAAACAACTCTTTATAAAAGGCAATCGTTTCTTCTAAGGTTGGCATAAATGGATTTCCTGGCGCGCAGGCATCAATCAAGGCATTCTTAGAAAGGTATCCAAAGTCGAAATCTTTTTCTTCAATACCAAGTTCAGTCAGTTTTTTAGGAATACCTACTGTCTCAGAAAGCTTCTCAATCTCAGCAATTGCATAATCGGCACATTCTTGATCTGATTTACCTTCTACATGAAGGCCCAAGGCTTTAGCAACATTGCGAAAAGCTTCTGGTACACGTTTAGCATTTTCACGTTCTATAACTGGTAGTAGCATGGCACAGCACACGCCATGAGGTAAGTTATATACTGCACCTAGTTGGTGAGCCATTGAGTGAACATAACCAAGACCAGCATTATTAAAGCTCATACCACCAAGGAAAATGGCATTGACCATACCTTCACGCGCTTCAATGTCGTGTCCGTTTGCTACAGCACGAGGAAGGTATTCCTTGATAAGCTCAATTGCTCCAATAGACAGTTTCTTGGTCACATCATAAGCACCAGGTGTTACTAAAGCTTCAACAGCGTGGGTCAGAGCATCCATACCTGTCGCAGCAGTCAAAGCTTGAGGTTTTGAAACCATCAATTCAGGGTCATTAACAGAGATAAGAGCAAGGCTATTCTTATCAACCATTACCATTTTAACCTTGCGTTCTTCATCAGTAATCACATAGTTAATGGTAATTTCTGCTGATGTACCTGCAGTAGTATTGATAGCTACAACTGGCAAGCCTTTTTTAGCAGATTTATGAAGTCCTTCATAATCCTGTGGTTTTCCACCATTTGTAGCCATGATAGAGATACAACTAGCTGCATCCTGTGGAGAACCCCCACCAAGACTGATGATAAAATCACATCCATGTTCTTGCAAAGCAGCTACCCCATCTGTGACATTCTTACAAGTAGGGTTTGGCTCTACATCACTAAAGATGACATATTCGATTCCTTCTGTATCCAGTGGTTTTAAAACCTTAGGTAAAATATCACTGCCTTCGATGAACTTGTCTGTCACCAAAAGTGCCTTTTTATAGCCAAGTTCCTTGATATAAGGACCCACTTCATTTACAACACCTTTACCAATAAGGTTGACTGCCGGAACATAAAATGTAGCCATATAATTTTCCTCCTGCGCCTTCGCGCTATATAATCAATTTAATTATATAATATATTCTATATAACTTCAAATATTTGTGATTTTTTTAACAAATAAATTAGAAAGTAAGGGAGTGGGAAGTCCCCACATCCCCTGTTGTTTTTACAAAACGCCTTTTTTCAAGATAATATTTCCATAAAGAGCACTTTCGCCCGTTTGAATCACTAAATAAGCTTTCTCTGCCTGATCATAAAATTCAAAACGTTCAAACTCTTTGATAGATGCACCTGTATGATACTTGCCTAGTAAAGTTTTATATTCATCCCAAATAGCTGGAATCGTTGGATCACCTGACACCACCTGCATAAGGCCAGCTTGATAGTCACTGTATGTATCGAGAGGTAGTAGTTGTAAAATAGCATCCAAGATCACAGGAACTCCATGACCATCACACCGAACAACGCGTTGACCAATCCTGTGAGCTGGGAAATTAGCATCAGCTATTACCAGCTCATCTCCATGTCCCATCTCCATTAGATACTTAACTAGCTCTGAGCTAATAATTTTAGGAATATTCTTTAACATTTACTCCCCCTTCTCTACTAATGACTTGAAAAACTGTTGACTAGCCTCGACATTTTCAAAGTCTTCTACTGAATAACTTTTCAGTAATTCTGATTGTCGAATGAGATTTTGTGCTTCCTCTCTTGATTGAACAATTCCCAAAGTTAACAATTGAGACAAAACATTCCCCAAGGCACTAGCTTCAATCGGTCCTGTAATGACTGGCTTACGAGAGAAATTAGCAGTCAACTGGCATAAAAGCTCATTTTGAATACCACCGCCCACCATCTGAAAATGTGAAATTTTATGGTAAATTTAACCTATCTTCCTCCTAAAAAAACCGACTAGCTCTTATGAACTAGTCGGTTTTTCATCAATGCGCCAACATTTCTTGGGCGATTTCTTGGCCAGATAGGTTATCTGGGTAGTAGGTTGGCCAGTTATCCATTTCTTCAAAGAGGGCTTCTTGGCTTGTGCCTCCAAAGAAGATATGGAAATGTTCTGCCTTAACTGGGGCGATATTGTGGTCACTAAACTGAACATACTTGAACTGTCCAGCGTCTGCATCTGTGGCTTCAAAGAGGAAGCGCACACCACGATTGCCTTTCTTATAAGTCAAGATTTTCTTACCGACATACTTGTAAGTGTATTTCTTACTTTGTCCATCTTGAACAAATTCCATAGTGTTATCAGTGATATTAATCTTAGTCACATCTGTCTGATAGCCTTTTGTATAGTAGGCCTTGTACTCTTCCTTAGTCATCTTGCCAGTCAACTTAGCCTTGTAGTCAAAGACTTGGTCAAACGTTCCATTTTCAAGGAAAGGATAAACTGATTGCCAGTTACCTGCATAGTCACTCAAGGTACGGTCCTTGACAGCTGCATCCTCAAAGTAACCATTTTGAACTGTCTTCGTATCCTCTGCCTTTTCAGGTTCGATAGCTGGACCTTCTTGGTCTGTTGTTTGTTTCAAAGCTTTGAGGTTTTTCTCCATGATAGAGATATAATTTTCTCCCGCCTTGGTATCCTCTTCTGTCAGACTTTCTAAAGGATTGAGGACATCTGTTTTGACACCTGCCTCTTTTGAAAGTGTGTTAGCAAGGGCTTGTGAGGCATTTTCTTCAAAGTAGATATAGGCAATTTTATTTTTCTTGACGTACTCTGTCAACTCTGCCAAGCGAGCAGCTGATGGCTCGGCATCTGGAGAAAGGCCTGAGATTGCGACTTGTTTTAGTCCATAGTCCAAGGCAAGATAGTTAAAGGCTGCGTGTTGCGTTACAAAGCTCTTTTGTTTGGCTTGAGACAAGCCTTCTGCATAAGCCTTATCCAAGGCTTGTAATTTTTCGATATAGGCAGCAGCATTCTTCTCAAAGGTCGCTTTTTTATCCGGATAATCTGCTGATAAGCTATCACGGATATGCTCTACTAGTTTAATGGCACGAACCGGTGACAACCAAACATGGGGATCGTACTCATGGTGATGGCCTTCTTCTCCATGGTCATGGTCGCCCTCTTCTTCCTCGATACCTGGTAAGAGCAACATATCACCTGTCGCCTTGATGGTTTTGACCTTTTTCTTATCCAAAGTATCTAGCAATTTAGGAACCCATGTTTCCATGTTTTCATTTTCATAAACGAAGGTATCTGCGTCTTGGATTTTGGCAACTGCCTTGGCAGACGGTTCATATTCATGGGGTTCTGTGCCAGCACCGATGAGGAGTTCTACATTAGCAGTATCTCCTGCGACTTGCTTGGTAAATTCATAGACAGGGTAAAAGGTTGTCACGATATTTAGTTTGCCATCTGCCTGCTTTTGATTGGAACAAGCCACTAAAAACAAGGCACATAGACTGGCGAACAATAAGCTAATTTTTTTCACGTTAGTCTCCTATTTGATAAAACGTCTTACTAAACTAATGAGTAAAAAGACAGTTACAAAAATAATGGTAATACTTGCACTTGCAGGTGTTTCTGCATAGTATGAAATGTAAAGTCCTGCTACCATTCCCAAAAATCCAATAGCACTGGCTAGCAGCATAACCGATTTAAAGTTTTTCCCGAGACGCAGGGCAATACTAGCTGGCAAGACCATAATAGTCGACACCAGAAGAGCTCCCGCAGCTGGAATCATAAGGGCAATGGCCACCCCCGTCACCATGTTAAAAAGAATGGACATGGTACGAACTGGCAGGCCATCCACAAAGGCCGTATCCTCATCAAAGGTCAAAATGTACATCGGACGAAGGAAGAGGAAGGTCAAAATCAAAACAACCGCTGCAATGACAAAGAGGGAAATAACCTGCTCTTCGCTGATAGTCACGATTGAACCAAAAAGATATTGGTCCAAACTCATAGAACTAGAGCTTTTACCCTTGCTCATGACAATCAGAGAAACAGCCAGACCCGTTGACATGAGGATAGCTGTCCCGATTTCCATAAAGCTCTTGTAAACCGTACGGAGATACTCCAGAAAGACCGCCGCAATCAAGACAATAGCAATAGTAGAAACAGTCGGAGAAATCCCCAGAACCAGACCAAAGGCTACACCCGAAAGCGAGACGTGACTAAGGGTATCGCTCATCAAACTCTGACGACGCAAGATGAGGAAGGTTCCAAGAACTGGCGAGAAAAGACTCATGGCAATAACAGCCAGAAAAGCACGTTGCATAAAGTCATAAGATAACAAACTAAGCATGGCCCACCTCCTGATCATTCTCATGAACGTTGAAACAACGCCATGGCGAGTCTTGGTTACGCACTAGATGGATATTGCGGTCCGCATAGTCCTTAACTTCTTCAGGATCATGTGTGATCATCAAAACAGCCTTGCCGTGATGATGGGCGCTGTGGTGCATGAGTTCGTAAAATTCATTTTTACTTCCTGCATCCATCCCCGTTGTCGGTTCATCTAGGATAAACACATCTGGGTCAGAAGCAAACATACGCGCAATCACAGCTCGCTGCTTTTGTCCCCCAGATAGAGACCCCAAGCGTTTGTCTCTGTGTTCCCACATGCCAACTGAGTCCAAACTAGCCTTGATATGCTCCTCATCATGAGCATTCAAACGACGGAACCAACCTTTTCGCGGATAGCGACCCGACTTGACAAACTCATAAACCGTACTTGGAAAACCAGCATTAAAACTGGCAATCTGCTGGGGAAGATAGGCTATTCTCAATTTCTTACCCTGCGTATTTGTCTTTGAAATGGTCACCTTTCCAATGCGTGGCTGGAGGATTCCAAGACTGGCCTTAATCAGTGTCGTCTTAGCTGCCCCATTCTCCCCTGTCAAGGTAACAAATTCCCCACTATCAACACTATAATTGATATGTTCAAGAACGGGCTCCTTATCATAATAGAAGGATAAATCCTCTACCGTAATGTATCTCATTATTTGATTTCTCCTACTAAAGCAGTCAAAAACCGCTGAATCACTTTTTGTTCATTTGGAGTAAACTGAGTCGCCACTTGTTCATAAGTTAAAAGTGTATGCTCATGGTGATGATGGTGCTCCTCAGCGATTGGACGAGCCAAATCAGTCAACTGGTAAAAAATCACACGCGCATCCTTCGGATCTTTAGATGTTTCTAACATCCCTTCCTTAACCAGAGATTTAATGGCCTTGGTAACTGCTGCCTGACTGACATTGAGGCGACGCGCCAATTCTGAATTTGTTAAAGATTCCTCTGATAAAAGCATGAGGATATGCTCCTGGGTATTGGTCAGAGCCACCTCGCTAGTGCAATGACCTATTAGGATTTCATGCTGATTTTCTGCCTGCAAAATTACCTCATTTAAAAAAGCATCGATATCCTTCGCTAGCTGTCTCATATCTGACTCCTTTCCTTTTGGACTTCTCTTTTTTAAGAGAAAATACTATTCTTTGAAGAATTATTTACTGGTTAATTATATCACAACCAAAAAAAGAGTCAAGAAAAAACGTGAAAACCAGTTTCATTCTTGAACTCTTCCATATTATTATCTATTGAAATTCCTTGACATCTCCATCATAAGTCGCCCAGTCTTTACTGAAAAAGCGCTCATTCAGATGGTAAGTCGGAGCTGGTGTGGGATTGGATAGGAAAGGATCAACTGCCTTGTCAAAAGCCAACCAACCCAACCAACCAAGGTGAATGGTATCCTTCATAAAGAAAGCTTCCCCACCGTCCTTAGAAAAATCTGCTATATTGGTAAACCCTTGACTTTCTAACTGGTAACGAATCTTCTGCACCGTTTGTTGGTACATATCCTCTCGTAAACCAGCATAGTCCATCCATTTTTTATTAACAGGTGGAATGATAAAAATCGGGTTTACATTGGATTTAGAAAACTGTGTCAACACTAACTGCAAGTCATTATATTCTGGCGACTTGAGATAGGTAAAGTTTTTCTGAGAATCCTTTAATTTCTTCAAATCCTTCTTAATCTGCGTATTATAGAAATAATTCTCCATTCCCAGATCATTATTAGAAGTATTTTTTTCTGCATCTGCTTTAACAACATCTTCTATAGCTTGATAAGAAAACTGATCTGGCAAGGTCTTTAAATACTTAGCTACGTGCTTATCATAATTGACATAGCCTCTAACTGAAAACTGACCAAAAAAGGAAGCTTGGCGTTCATTAAACCGAGCCAATAATTCAATCATTTCATTGTCTGCAGACGACAATTCTTCTTTACTTGCCAACTTCTGAACCATATTCTTCATAGCTACATTTGGAAACTGCTGTAGTAAGCGAGTTGCTGCATATTGACTAGCCTGATCTCCAGATTGATGTTCCAGAAAACTGGTCAACTGGTCTCCATTAAAATACTGCTGAAATGCTGCTGGCTCATAGCCATTTTTACTGAACCACTGGGGCGAGATAACATATACAACTTGTTTATTCTCCAGTTGTGGCAGCATCTGTTGCATCCCAAAATACTGATTGAGTGAAGCAGCTCCCCTCTGTCCTAAAAGATAGGGGCGATAAGAGCGGTTGTATTTCTCAGCCAATACCGCAGGATGGGCACCGTCAAAACGAAGCCATTCACTGGAGCCAAAGAAGGGAACAAAACGCATATTTGGATCAGATAAGGCTCTGACCTTTTGACTCCTCTCCTTAAAACTATCGATAGTAGTAGCCACCGCCGAACGCTTCTCAGCTCCCAAATCATGGCGCATCTCAGCAGGATAGAAAAAGATAAGCAGACAAACCAACAAACCAGCTATCAAGACCGGTCCGAAGATCATCCATAAGCGTTTAAGCATTTTGTAGCTCCACAATACCAGCTATGATTTTATTAGCTGTATTCCAGTCGTCGCGACCAAACTCTGTTACAGGGACACGAATGTCAAAACGGTTTTCAATCTCCACAATCAACTCAACCGTTCCCATACTATCCAAGACACCTGCATCAAAAAGATCTTCATCCATCATGTCAGAAACATCTTCCATAAACAACTCATCAATAATTTCGATAACTTCTGATTTGATATCCATATTTTATTTCCTTTATTTTTTAAACCATAGATCATTCAAAAATCCAGAAAAGATCAAGAATGACAGCATGACGACATGGAAGGTGACAACCATGCCAAGCAACTGAATCCAGCGATTCTCAGGTAGAGCAGGCTTCCCTGCTTTTTTCCGTTCCTTATTGAGCGTTTTTTTCTTGCGAATCCAAGCGTCATTGATAACCAGTCCAATCCCATGAAAGAGTCCATAGGCGATATAGTACCAGGTCACACCGTGCCAAAATCCCATAATCAGCATATTTACAATGTAGGCCACACTTGAAGTTACATTGCGATTCTTAAAGACCTTCTTTCTGGTTAATACCATGACCATTCGCATAAAGACAAAGTCACGAAACCAGAAAGAAAGACTCATGTGCCAACGATTCCAAAATTCCTTTAAATCCCTTGATAAAAAGGGCTTGTTAAAGTTGATGGGACTACGGATTCCCATCAAGTTTGAAATGGCCAAGGCAAACATAGAGTAACCTGCAAAATCAAAGAAGAGCTCCAGACCAAAGGTATACATAACCGCTAAAGCATAGGGGTTAAAGAAGCCACCTGACTGCAAAGCTAGATTCTTCAGAGGAGGTAGTAAAGTTTCTCCTAAAACATGAGCTAGGATAAACTTGTACAAAAATCCCCACATGATATAGCGAACAGATTCATCCAGCATATCCATCAACTCATCCCGCTCAGGAATGGTCTGATAATTTTCATTAAATCGCTTAAAGCGATCGATTGGGCCACTTGAAAAAGTCGGCATGAAGAGAAGAAAACGGAGGAATTCCCAGAGGGTAAAATCCTTAATCACTCCATCTCTCAGTTCGATGATAATCCCAACCGAACGAAAGGTCAGGTAAGAAATACCCAAAAAGCCAAGCAAAGACTGCGTTCCATTGATAGCCGGCTGCACCTTGACAAAGATAATCGGAAGGAGGGACAGAAAACTAACTAGGTAGAAGACCCACTTGCCATCCTTACTTTTTCGATAATGCTTGTAGAAGAGTACGAGCAATATTTCCCAGCAAAGGTAAGTACCCAAAGCAACCAACTGATTGGTCTTCCCACCTACCAACATGGTGACGATAAAGAAGAGACTAACCAATACCTCGTACCAGGCAAAGCGTTTCTTGAAAAAGAGGCCGATAAAGATGGGCAAGGTTGCAGCAATCACATAGACAAAATACTGAGGATTCCCATATGGCTCTAAATGAGGAAGCTGTTGAAAGAACTCCATCATCTTTTATTCACCTCGTTAATCAATCCTTTGATGTCAATTTTTCCATTTGGAGTCAGTGGCAAACTGTCTCGATAAAGGAATTTAGACGGCATCATGTAGGACATCATGATATCTGTTAAATCTTCCTTGATAGCCTTGGTAATATCAATATCTCGCTCAAACTGCTCACGAACACCGTCTTTCAAGATGACATAAGCCAATAGATTTTGCACCTTGTGGTCTTTATTATAACGTGGCACAGCTACAGCAGACTCGATAAAGCGAGACTTATTGAGGTTTTGAGAGACATCTTCTAACTCAATGCGGTAACCGTTGAACTTAATCTGGAAGTCCATGCGTCCGCCGTAGAGAAGTAAGCCTTCATCTGTCATAGTTCCCACATCTCCTGTATGGTAGGCTGGTAGACCTTCAAACTCAAAGAAGGCTTCGGCCGTTTTTTCAGGATTGTTCATATAACCTTTTGAAACGGCTGGTCCAGAAACAATGATTTCTCCCTGTTCGCCATTTGGCAATTTATTGCCGTCCTCGTCAATGATAAAGGTTGGAGAATCAGCCTTGGTATAACCGATTGGTAGGCGTTTGAGAGTCGCTAGCATCTCGTCTGTCACAGCAACAGCTGACAGGGCTACTGTCGCTTCTGTTGGGCCGTAAGCATTGATAATATGGGCATTTGGGAAACGTTCGCGTAGTTTTTGAGCCGTTTTAACCGTCAATTCTTCTCCATCAAAGTAGAAATGCGTAATTCCAGGCATTTTCTCACTATTAAAGTCTTCTGACAACATGGCCATATCCGCAAAGGACGGTGTTGAGGTCCAGATAGCGATTGGCAAGGAAAAGATGGTCGCAAAGAGTTGCTTAAAGTCCTGGGTAATAGCTGAAGGCAGAGCGAAGAGCGTACCACCTAGTGCCAAGGTCGGTGCCCAGTACATGACAGACAGGTCAAAAGAATAAGGTGGCTGAGCCAGCATTTGCGGACGACTTGGCGTCGCAAATTCCTTATCCGTAATCATCCAGTTAGTAAAGCTGAGGAGATTGTCATGGGAAATCTGCACTCCCTTAGGCTTACCAGTTGTACCAGAAGTAAAGATGATGTAGTAATTATCATCTCCCTTGACTGGATGCGTGATTTCATAGTTATTCCCTTGGGCAAAGGCTTCTTGAACCTGATTTAGATTCATCATTGGTGTAGAAACCTGCTCCAATGGAAAGTCTGAGATGGCAATAATCAAACTTGGCTCTGCCACTTCTAAAATAGCCGAAACACGCTCCAAGGCTGAATGGCTGTCAATTGGAATGTAGGCATGACCTGACTTAGTCAAGGCTACAAAAGTTGCCAACATTTCATACTCTTGGCCACCAAAAACGACCACAGGAGACTTCTCTAGCAAGCCTAGTTGGTCAATGGCTGCAGCTAAACTATCCGAATCAGCCTTTAAATCGCCATAAGTATGTTCCTGTCCCAAAACATTGTAAACAGGATAGTTAGGCTGAGTCTGAGCAAAATGCTCAATGGTTTCAATCATATCTACTATTGGTTTGTTTGACACAATAGGGATTCTCCTTCAAGTTAAAATTCATTATAGATAAAGCTTCCTTGACCCTGACCAAGATAGCTAAAGAAGTAAAGCAGCCCCAGAAAGATAAGAAAATACAAGGCTGTCCGACCAAGAAAGAGGTACAATTCTTTTCTCTGTTTCATCAAGAAAAACCATTCATTTCTGTAATTTTTGCTAAATAAGATAGACTCTTACTATAGTATTTTTCTACCATTGTACCACTTTATAGGCTAGTTTTTCAATTGTTTACCGTACATTTTCACTAGATTTCAGCTTATTTTAAGGATTATGCGCTTTTTCTATGTATATTTTAAATAGAGTGAGGCTGGGCAAAAACTCAATTTCAGGAGAAAATGAAGAAAATCTTCCCATAATAAAACGCACAATATCAAGTTTTTTCAACACCTGATACTATGCGCTTTTCTAATTTTTCAAGACTTTTTAACTAGTCTCTTACCTAAAATAATCTCGTCTGATATAAATTAAAATAGCTTCTATCATCAGACAAATAGCTGATAGCCAAAAACTGATGCTAATACCAAAATTCTCAGTAATATAGCTCATTAGCAAAACAAATACTGAAAATGCTAGTGTCGAAATCACTTCCAGAACGGAATAGACATTAACCAAGTTATTTTCCTCTACTGTTTCCTGAAGAAATACACTTTCAGGAACTTCTTTTAGCTGCGATAACATACCAACTAAAGCTGAAAATACTAAAAACATCTGTGCATTTGGAAAAAATAGAATAGTCAGCGTCACTATTGCCATGGCTACAAGAGAAAAAAGAATACTTTCCCACTTAAGAGCAAGAAACTTTTCAGATAGCCGAAAAGCAATTAAGCCACTAATTATAATCCCGATAGAATATGCTGTATTAGAATATCCCCAGTAACTTTCCGTTTCATTTAATAACTCAGTTACAAAGACAAGTATGATAGACGAAACCCAAATCGTATTTGAGAAAATTTCAAATAAATTTACTGATACAAAAAGTCTTAATCTAGGATCTCTAGCAACTAACTTCCAACCTTTGAGCAAAATTTCAAGATTAGTTTCTGACTCTAACACCTCCACTTCAGCGTTAGGAAGAAATAACATCAGAAAGCTAGAAATGATATACAAGATTAAAATGATAAACGTGGTAGGTAACAGACCAATTGTTGCAAACAAGAGTCCACCTAATCCCCAACCCACCAATTGAACAGCTTCACCACTCATTGATAAGGCTGAATTAGCCTTACCCAAATCGGTCGCATAGCGTGGCACAATAGCATAGGAAACAGGTGCAGCAAAACCATCTAATATTGAAATTGCCACAACAAATAGATAGGTTACCAAAGGCACTACTGATTGCATTACGGTAAACATTCCTACCAGTATCGCCAATAATATAGTCTTTCCAAATTGGGATAAAGATAAAACCCTATTTAGCGCTAACCTTTTAGTAACCAAAGGAACTAAAAGACTCGCAACAAAAGAGGATATCCCTATTAAAACGGGAACTAGTGATGTGGCAATTACTGATTTTGAAATAATGTATATGTTAGCAATGATTGTTACTCTAAAGAAAATATCTGCTAAATTTGCAAACAATTGAGAGACTAACAATTTGATAAATGAATTAGACATATAGCTCTCCTATCTTAGTTGCCAACTTTGGAATTAAAATTTGATTTTTAATATTTTAGCATAAAATAGCAGAAAACAAAAGTGAGATTTTTCACATAAAAAAGCCTGAGATTTTCATCTCAAGCTCTATCAACATAATTGTTTTCTAGATTAGAAAAGTGAGAATACAAGCACGGCCAAGGCTGCACCGATAACAGGTCCCACAACAGGAATCCAGGCATAAGACCAATCTCCGTCTCCCTTGTTTGAAATTGGCAAGAGGCTATGCATGATACGAGGTCCAAGGTCACGTGCAGGGTTCAAGGCATAACCTGTTGTCCCACCTAGTGATAGACCGATACCGACAATCAAAGTCCCCACTGCGAAGGTTCCGATTCCTGCTTGAAGGTCATAAAGTCCCAAAGCAAAGATTGTCAATACCAATACAAAGGTGCCAAGGATTTCGCTGATCAAGTTTGATACAGTATCTTTGATAGCTGGTCCTGTGCTGAAAGTAGCCAAAATATTTCCTGCATTTTCTTCTGCCTCATAGTGAGGTTTGAATTGCAACCAAACCAAAATCTGACCGAGCATAGCCCCTGCAAACTGAGCTAGGATGTAAGGAAAAACGGAAGCCCAAGGCAAGTCACCTTTTAAAGCTACACCAATTGTCACAGCTGGGTTTAAATGAGCTGGACTGAGCTTGCCAGATACAAAGACTGCAACCGCAACTGCAATCCCCCAACCCATAGTAATCACAATCCAACCTGAGCTGTTGCTCTTGGTTTTTGGAAGAACCACACCAGCAACAACACCATTTCCTAGAAGAATCAGGATTAAAGTCCCTAAAAACTCTCCAAATAATTCATTCATCATCTTTCTGTCTCCATTAAAAAGAAGGAGAGGGTAGACTAGGAGTCCTGCCCTCCGCCTCTTTTATTTTTTCTTAATTTTTTAATTCTGCTAAATCGTTGTTAGCGAGAGCCGCTTCGACATCCGCACGGTAGCCTGCTTTTTCTTCTTCTGTCCAGTCATAGAATCGTCCCATTTCATCCAAAACTGGCTCAACGATGCTATCCAAACTATCACGCATAAAGAGCATGTGGTTGGTACGACGAAGAAGGAAGTCAACTGGGCTAAGAGCCAACTCATTGCGCATTGCATAGTGAAGTGACAAAGTGTCTGCCAAACTGAGTCCTGACGCTTGTTCCAAACTATGAGCAAGAGCAAAGACTTTCGGTGCATTTGAACCGTAGAGATTTGCTAGGTAATGAGCTTCCTTGCTATCCAAACCACGTGACACTCCAAGTTGCGCAAAGGCTTCGATTTCTGAGTCTACATTTGCTGGGTTCAATTCTCCACCTGAAACAGGGTAAGTCTTAGAGTTGATGAGTTTAAAGCTACGGTCAAATTCTGCTTTGAGGATGTCAACCACGCGCTCCATAGCTCCTTCAGCCATTTTACGGTAGTCTGTGATTTTACCACCAGCAAGGGTCAAAAGGCCATTGTCATCACGGTCCAAGCTCGAACCACGAGAAACTGCAGATGGATCCAAATGTTTCTCAGATGTGCTGCTTTCAAGCTTGCTGACAGCAGACTCAACATCTTCACGCGTTTTTTCTTTAGAGAGATAAGATTCAACAGTCGCAATCAAGTTGTTAAAGCTTTCATCACTGATTGTACCGTTATTTCCTCCATTGTAGTCAGAAGCGCTATTGCCTGCGATCAATGGACGAAGACCTGCCCAGCTACTTTCGATATCATCAATGGTGATGTTGGCTTCTGGGAAGCGGTTGTTGACAATGCCAAGTAGGTAATCTACATCTTCCTGAGTCACTTTCGGATGTTCCAAATCACCTGTGTAGTCTGTATCAGTTGTACCAAAGTAAGTCTTGTTTTCACGCGGGAGAACAAAGACCATACGACCATCTCCCAATCCTGTATCAAAGTAAACTGGCTGTGAAACCTTGATCTTGCTTGAGTCCACTACCAAGTGAACTCCCTTAGTTGGGCGCATTTGTGAGAATTGCGTTCCCTTATTAGATAAATTACGTACCTTGTCGCTCCAAGGACCTGTTGTATTGATAACCAGACGGGCCTTGATTTCAAAGGCTTGGTCTGTCAAGAGATCACGAGCTACAACACCTGTAATCTTGCCGCTTTCGTCAAATAGGAAGCCTTCTGCCTTCACGTGGTTAGCAATGAGGGCACCGTCTTGGTTGGCACGTTTGATGTTTTCAATCACGAGACGGGCATCGTTGTTACGGAAGTCAAGATAAACCCCACCTCCTACCAAGCCTTCTTTCTTCAAGTTTGGCTGGCGTTCCAAGACTTCTTCCTTGCTCAAGACCTTGTTTGCAGCTGGTGTGTTGTTAACTCCTGCCAAAAGATCGTACAAATCCATAGCTACTTTAAGACGGAAGAGACTAAAGGTCGCTCCATCCTCATCGTAAACTGGCAAGAGCATTGGGTCTGGTTTTGGAATGTGTGGAGCGATTTGTTGAACCACTGCACGTTCAGAAACCGTATCTGATACCACTTCTACATCAAATTGCTTAAGGTAACGTAGTCCTCCGTGAACCAATTTTGTTGAACGGCTGGATGTTCCTTCTGCGAAGTCCTGCATTTCAATCAAACCAGTCTCAAGACCGCTAGCTGCCGCCTGCAAGGCTACACCAGCCCCTGTGATTCCTCCACCGATAATCAAGAGATCCAAGGTACGTTCCTGCATTTTTTTAATTGATAATTCACGTGTTTTCTTTGAAAATTCCATATTTACACACTTTCTAACTGAGTCGCTTTATTCTTCCAGTATTAGTCGTCTACTTCCGCAAAGACTTGGGTTGCTTTTACAGCCTTCTTCCAGCCCTTGTAGAGTTGTTCCTTGCGCGATTCGTTCATAGATGGCTCAAAGAGTTCTCCTGTCTCGTTCAAGAGTTTCAACTCATCCAAGTCCTTCCAGTAACCTACTGACAAACCTGCTAGGAAGGCTGCCCCCAGAGCTGTTGTTTCCAAGTTTTTGGCGCGTGCGATATCGATTCCCAAAATATCAGCTTGGAACTGCATGAGGAAGTTATTCATGGCTGCACCACCATCTACCTTCAAGACTTGGATAGCTGTCTGCGCATCCACTTGCATGGTATCGATGATATCACGGACTTGATAAGCGATAGATTGCAAGGTTGCCTTGATAAAGTCTTCTTTACTTGTTCCACGAGTCAAACCAAAGACAGAACCGCGAGCGTTTTGATTCCAGTATGGAGCACCTAGACCTGTAAAGGCTGGAACGACATAAACTTCATCATTGTTGTGAGAATCACGAGCGTATTTTTCAGATTCTGGTGAATTTTCAACCATGCGAAGACCGTCACGAAGCCACTGAATGGCACTTCCTGCGATGAAAATAGAACCTTCCAAGGCATAGTAAACCTTGCCGTTAATTCCGTAACCAATGGTTGTCAAGAGGTTATTTTCAGACAACTGCATCTCTTCACCAGTATTCATGATGATGAAAGAACCTGTTCCATAAGTATTTTTAACCATACCAGGTTCAAAGGCCAACTGTCCAAAGAGGGCTGCCTGTTGGTCCCCAGCCATACCTGAGATTGGCACTTGTCCACCATAGAAATGGAATGGGGCTGTCTTACCGTAGATTTCAGAGTTAGAGCGAACTTCCGGAAGCATAACCTTAGGAATGTTGAGGATTTCCAAAATCTCGTCATCCCATTTGAGTTCTTTAATGTTATAAAGCATGGTACGAGCTGCATTTGAGTAGTCAGTCACGTGAGCCGCACCGTCAGTCAATTTCCAAACCAACCAAGTATCGATGGTACCAAAGAGCAATTCCCCTTTTTCTGCTCGCTCTTGAGCGCCTTCTACATGATCCAAAATCCAACGAACCTTAGTCGCTGAGAAGTAAGCATCGATGATCAAACCAGTCTTTTCATGGAATTTTTCCACATAACCTTGGTTTTTTAGTTGCTCAGCCAAAGGGGCTGTTTGGCGAGACTGCCAAACGATAGCGTTATAGATAGGTAGCCCTGTTTTCTTATCCCAGACGACAGTTGTTTCACGCTGGTTGGTAATCCCGATTGCTTCGATTTGATTTGGCTTGACACCACTTTCGATGAAAGCTCCAGCAATAACAGACTGGACGGAATTCCAAATTTCATTGGCATTGTGCTCAACCCAACCTGCCTGAGGGAAAATCTGAGTAAACTCTTTTTGACTCGAGCTAACCTTTTCTCCTTTTTTGTTGAAAATAATGGCACGAGAACTTGTAGTTCCCTGGTCAATGGCCATAATGTATTTTTCTTGTGACATGTGCTGTCCTCCTGATAAAGATCTTGAGGATGTCTCCTCTTTACAGTAACTAGTATACAAAATAAAGCGCTTTCTTGTTCATCAACTTTTTTTAATTTTTAAAAAAATGTGAGGAGATTGTGTGAATTTCACAAAAAAGACCTGGAACAACCAAGCCTTTTAAGTGAATAATAGCTGACGAATCCCTGCCAAATCTTCCAAATCCAAGTCATTTTTTAAATAATAAACTGGGGTCTGTTCCTTCTTATGAATCGGGTTATTGGTAACCAGCAAATCATAATGCCGAGTTCGGTCATAGGCTTCAATGGTAATAAAACGATTGTATTCCAAATACCGTTTCAAAATGGCTGCCATCCTTGAAAAGACAAGAAAACCAGATGTCAAATCCAGACCAATCCGCATATGCTGGCCACCATTTTCAGCCATATATTCGATTAACTGGAGCCATTCCCAGAGAATTTTCTTATCCAAATCCGTCCCCTGATGAAAGGCCGGTAGAGAATGAAAAATCTCCTCTGCCGTCCCCCTAAAATCATGTTCCATCAGCAAATAAGGATGACGATTCTCCAACTGGTACTTGTAGCGGTCCTGTAAAATATAGCCCTTATAGAGATAGACTTGAGCACAAAGCTGACTGAGTTCATAGGTAACGTGATCCTCTGTATAATCACCCAACAGCTCCTCCTTCTTCATTTCTTGAATCAATTGCGTCAGTAAATCTGCCAACTGCCCTCCAAAACCAAGGATATACTCCATAGTATGAAGAGGAAGAATGCGATGGGATAGGAGGAAAGAGAAGAAAATCATCATCTCCCCATCCTCAGTTCCTAGAGGAAGGTGTTGCCCAGCGAAAAAGGACGGAGCCTTTCGATGCAAACGAAGGTAGAAAATATTGTCAAAATACCCTCGCATTTTTTCTTCTATCACTTGAAACTGACAGGCATTGACCCGCAGACGCTGTTGACTGATATGAGCCCAGAGAACCAAGTCCAATTTCTGACCCGAAGACAAACTTGCACCGCAGATCTCTTCTAAAGTGGCAATCTCCTGTTTTCTCTCTGGTTTCTGCATGTGACCTTCCCACTCCTGACTGGACCAGACCTTGCGGAAAAGACAGAAATAGAAATAGCGAATCTGATGCTCTGGACCTCGCCAACGTCCATTTTGGATGGATAAATCAAATTCTGACAAAATCTGATTTACACCAGCCAAATGGCGACCAAGCGTAGCCTCGCTAATCATCAATTCTTGAGCCAGCTGATGGGCTAAAAACTGTTGGTGGTAGAGAAGATAAACCAAAATCTGGTATTTAACAGCATTCTCCAAAAACAGGCTCCGAATATCTCTCCCCTTGGTCTCTGCACCGATTGACAGGCCCAGATTTTCATCTTCTAAGGAGATGTTCAGCTCTAAGCCACTGTCCAAAGCCTTTTCATTGAGCAGGGTGACATATTTGGTTAGGGTTGCTTTTGAAAATCCTGTTTCCTCCATTGCAGCCTTGACAGTCGTCTGAGACTCTTGTAATAGAAAGGAAAGGATTGAAAATTGGCCAGATTCGGCCTTTTCCATCAAATCTCCTAAATACATTTGTTACCCCTTTCATTTTCTACCTTAAGCATAGCATAAATCTTACAAATGCTGAAATAATCTGTTTCTCTTTTTATTTTCATGCTGATTTCCTGGTCCATTATCCTAAAAATCAGCAAACACACGGCTCCCCCTTTGGGCATTTTTATGCTAAAATAGTAGCTATGGATAAAATTATTAAAACTATATCAGAAAGCGGAGCCTTTCGTGCTTTTGTCCTTGATAGCACAGAAACCGTCCGCACTGCTCAAGAAAAACACCAAACCCAAGCTAGCTCAACTGTAGCACTTGGTCGAACTCTTATCGCTAGCCAGATTCTCGCAGCCAATGAAAAAGGAAATACTAAACTAACAGTTAAGGTGCTGGGATCTAGCTCCCTAGGTGCTATCATCACCGTCGCTGATACCAAGGGAAATGTCAAAGGCTATGTTCAAAATCCTGGTGTTGACATCAAAAAGACTGCAACTGGTGAAGTCCTAGTCGGACCTTTTGTCGGCAATGGCCAATTCCTCGTTATCACAGACTACGGTACTGGAAATCCTTACAACTCTATGACACCCCTCATCTCTGGAGAAATCGGTGAAGACCTGGCCTTTTACCTGACTGAAAGCCAACAAACCCCTTCAGCAGTCGGCCTCAATGTCCTTTTGGACGAAGAAGACAAGGTCAAGGTTGCAGGTGGTTTCCTAGTCCAAGTCTTGCCGGGAGCCAAGGAAGAAGAGATTGCTCGCTTTGAAAAACGCATCCAATCAATGCCAGCTATCTCTACTCTTCTCGAAAGCGACGACCATATCGAAGCCCTCCTCAAGGCTATCTACGGGGACGAGGCCTACAAGCGTCTTTCTGAAGAAGAAATCCGTTTCCAATGTGACTGTAGTCATGAACGCTTTATGAACGCTCTTGCCAGCCTTCCAAGTTCAGACCTACAGGAAATGAAAGAGGAAGACCACGGGGCAGAAATCACTTGTCAATTCTGCCAAACTACTTACAACTTTGATGAAAACGACCTGGAGGAACTCATTCGTGACAAATCTTAATACACCCTTTATGATTGGCAATGTTGAGATTCCCAATCGTACCGTTTTAGCACCCATGGCTGGCGTGACCAACTCAGCCTTTCGTACTATCGCAAAAGAGCTCGGAGCTGGACTCGTTGTCATGGAAATGGTCTCTGACAAGGGAATCCAATACAACAACGAAAAAACCCTGCACATGCTTCACATCGATGAAGGCGAAAACCCTGTCTCTATCCAACTCTTTGGTAGTGATGAAGACAGCCTAGCACGCGCAGCAGAATTCATCCAAGAAAACACTAAGACCGATATCGTGGATATCAACATGGGCTGCCCAGTTAACAAAATCGTGAAGAACGAAGCTGGCGCTATGTGGCTCAAGGATCCAGATAAGATTTACTCTATCATCAACAAGGTCCAGTCTGTCCTTGATATTCCACTTACTGTCAAGATGCGTACAGGCTGGGCTGATCCATCTCTGGCAGTAGAAAATGCCCTCGCTGCTGAAGCTGCAGGTGTTTCTGCCCTCGCCATGCATGGCCGTACCCGTGAACAAATGTATACAGGTCACGCAGACCTTGATACCCTTCACAAGGTCGCTCAAACTTTGACCAAGATTCCATTTATCGCCAACGGTGATATCCGTACTGTCCAAGAAGCCAAACAACGCATCGAAGAAGTCGGTGCTGACGCAGTTATGATTGGCCGCGCTGCCATGGGAAATCCTTACCTCTTCAACCAAATCAACCATTACTTTGAAACAGGAGAAATCCTCCCTGATTTGACCTTTGAGGACAAGATGAAAATCGCCTACGAACATTTGAAACGCTTGATTAACCTCAAAGGAGAAAACGTAGCAGTTCGTGAATTCCGTGGTCTCGCTCCTCACTACCTCCGTGGAACATCTGGCGCAGCCAAACTCCGTGGAGCTATTTCACAAGCTAGCACTCTGGCAGAGATTGAGGCTCTCTTGCAGTTGGATAAGGCTTAAAATGGTTCATACTGCTCTACTGATTATCGATATGCAAAAAGCATTTGATAACCCTATCTGGGGAGAACGGAACAACCCTCAAGCTGAACAACAAGCATTGAGGGTACTGGCATACTTTCGTAAGCACGCTCTTCCAGTCTTACATGTTCAACACATATCTGACAATCCCCAGTCGCAATTTCATAACAAACAAAATCAGGTGTTTAAAAGTGGATTTGAACCAGTTACTGCAGAACCTGTCTTTCAAAAAACAGTTAATAGCGCCTTTATTGGAACAAATCTTGAAACATATTTACGAAAAAATCAGATTTGTCATTTAGTCGTTGTTGGTTTGACCCTGCCTCATTGTGTATCTACTACGACACGAATGGCAGCAAATCTTGGTTTTGAAGTCACTTTACTAGCAGATGCTACTGCCAGTTTTACCCTATCTAACAAAAACGGTCAGGCCATCTCTCCTGAGACTATCCATGAGATTAATCTCCTTTCTCTACAAGATGAGTTTGCTCAAATTCTTACTACAGAAGAATTTTTAACCCAAGTATAAGTATAAAATAATCCGTCAACTTTTATTGAGCTGACGGATTTTCTTTGACTGTAAAAGTTCAAATACTGAAGGTTATTATTGATTCAAAGCAACGCTGGAAACCTTACCATCCGCTCCTGTTGTAATTTGGATGACTTTTCCTCCACCAATTTTGGCATTATACTTACCATCGTCAAGAGTATAAGAATAGCCTTTGATAGAATAATTATCTTTCTTTCCATCAGCAGATTCTACTGTGAATTGACCACCTGATGAAACTGTGATAGTTTCGCCATTGGCTCCCTTCCAGTTGCCCGCTGCAGCTGAGAAATCACCATCGACCATGGTTAAAACACCCTTGTAGCGTTTATTTTGCTCTGCTTGCTTGTCTTGAAGTTTGCGGTCAGTTGTAGGATCATAGCTTGATTGGTTAGACTGGGCTTGAGGAGCTTGTTGAGTTGAAGGAGTCTGAGCAGGAGTTTGTTGACTAGCCGCCTGTTGATTAGCCACTTCTTGACCTTGTCTTTGTTCTGGTGCAGGTGCTGCTTGTGATGGCCTTGCAGTTGCTGAAGACTGATCAGTAGATGCCTTGGCCTTTTCAGATGAAGCTGAACTTGAAGACTTCTGAGTCTTGCTTTCTTTGTTAGAAGAAGTTGCTTTAGAGCTTGATGATTGGCTTGTCTTAGCAGAACTGCTTGCTTGAGTTGTTTCCTTTTTATTTCCACAAGCTCCTAATAATAGGGTAGAAGCCAATACAGTTGCTGCCATCAATTTGATATAGGTTTTCTTTTTCATTTTTCTACTCCTTTGTAATATTTTAGAAATATAAAGAAATCTTTTTGTAATATTATTGTAACATTTAAAATTAAATATGTCAACAATTTATCTAAACTATTTTAAAAATCTTAAATACTTTAGATACATTTACTCCTCCTACTCTTCTATTCGTAATAAAACAGAAAAACAGGAGATTTTCCTATTAAAAATTTAAATTTGTTTTTGTGTGATCGCTTGCATTCTCAAGTGCAAAGGAATATAATAACATTGAAATAGAATATAGGAGGTGCACTCTTATGCTAAATAAGTATTATAAGTATCTTCCTTGGTTGATTTTGGGAGCAATTGGCTCTTATCAATCAGCCGCTTACTATGCGCGAACTGCATTTGATGTGTTTTATCTGACTACAATCTTTTTGATTGTTTATATCGCTTTGTTATTTTTACATGAGAACTATCTCAAGTATAGATACAAAGACTTCTTTACTCATATGTTGAGTAATTCTAAGAAAGATAGCCATCCCTAAAAACAGTCGCAACACAAAACCATCTCATGATGGTACATAAAGAGGTCGGGAACTTTTCCCGACCTCGCTTTTTATTTCAATCGATAGGTTTTTCTTGGTTTCTTTTTAGGCACTCGTTTGAGTCCAACCTCTTCTACGTATTCACCGTATTTTACGAGAAAGTTATTGCTGACGATTGGGCGACCTGGGTTAATAAGATTGACCAGTTCAGTCCCTTCGTAGACAGTGAACTCTTCCTCCAGCAGATAGAGGAAGGTCGGATTCCAGTCGAGGCGACCTTGGATTCGTTTGATGGATTCTTGGATAATGGCATAATGGTCAAAAGCGAATGCTTGCTCCTCCAACTCCACTCCCTCTAGAAAGCACTTGCCCGTCTGAAAATCGACATCTACGAAAACGACATCCTTGGCATCGTCTCCTGCTTGAACAAGTTCTAATGCACGACTAGGCAAATAAACCAAGTGGGCAATGGTCACTGTCCAGCCCCGAGGGTCACGGCCGGGAGTCGATACGGTCATCAATTGCTCGATTTTTTCCAAAGGAAGATCGAGATTGACTTCTTCTCTCACCTCACGCTGACAGGCATGCGTAGCATCTTCGCCCTTGTCCATAAATCCTCCAACTAAGGCCAAACAGTTTTGATAAGGGTGAGCCTTGCGACGAATTAATAAAAGCTTGATTTTTCCTTCAACAAAGCAGTAGGCTACCATATCCACCGTCACACTTGGTTTTTCGTATTGAGGGAGTTCCTGCTTGTAGTACCAATCCAAAAACTCCTCCTGACTGGCATGGATTTCATAATATTCTTTTTCCGTCATCCCTGCTGGAATCTTTATGTCCGTCATTTTATGCCTCCTTACGAACTGCCTTGGTCCATTGGTACCATCCCACTAGACTATTGAGTGTGTAAACCCAGTACATCCCTTGGATGTGGATATTTTCACCCCACCAGAGATAAATACTAAAAATATTGGTTGCAATCCAGAAAATCCATTGCTCGCGGTAGAGACGTGTCATCAAGAGCTGACCAACACCATTGGTCGCATCGGTAACACTATCACGGAAAGGGCGAGCACTATGGATACTTTGGTAAGCCAAGCCCATACCAATCCAAATGATGGCAGTCAAGGCCAAATACTTGAGCCAGTCAAGAACAGATAATTTCTTAGCTTCAAAGTGAGATTCTTCTACTTTTCCTTGGTCATTGATACGGTTGGACATCCAAGCATAGAGACCAATCGGCTGCATGACAAAGAAGTAAACAGTCGTCAAAACTTCGCCATAAAAAGTTGCATTCATGGCCAAAATCAAGTAGATTGCTGAGTTAATGACCCCAAAGAGATAATTGCTTGCACGCCCTTCTGCTACTAGGATAACACAGACAATCCCCGTCCAAGATGCAAACAAGCTCAACCAGTCATGACTTTCCGTATTTTGAGTGAATTCCAAGATCAAGGGAACACTTGATAAAGCGATGAGGTATAACCACTGGAAAATACTGCGACCGACAAAGAGATCCTTCCAGAGCAGGCGCATGGTTCCTGCAAAACCAATCTTGCGGGCTTCCGCATGGACATTTTTAAAGTTTTCGATAAATTGTGTGATTTTTTCAGTTAATTTTTTCATAATTTTCTCCTAATCTGCTTGGTAAATGGCATCAATAGCCACTTTTGCTGATTCATAATTTCCTAAATAATCCTCAGCTAGATAAACTAGTGGAATGTTTGCTAAATAGCGCTCCCTCATCTGGTCCAAATGCTGGGAAAAACTATGACGAATATGGTCTTCTGCCATAGTCATATCTCTAAAACCGTCATTGACATAGGAGCCGACAGGCTGCACAAAGAGAATCAAGTCCCATTTTTCCTTAGCCAAGATCGAGGCAAAGAGATTGTCAAATGTTTCTCCTGATAAGTCCTCTTGATCCTCAGTCTCCATGTAATAATCATAGTAGCCCTTGGTTACTAAGGAGTTGGTGTCTGCTATCACCAGTCCCCTATTGGCATTACTGTCAATTAACTTAGAGGTCTGGTCATACTGCCCCAACAGGAGATAATAGTAATCTTTTGGAGTCAATTCATCGTCGCGGACATTGTTTTTGATCTGGTACTCACGTGCGTATTCCATACTAACCGGTGCATCGTAATACCTAGCTAAATCCTTGGCCAGAGTGGTCTTCCCATTGCTAGCACTTCCCATAATCAACACTTTCTTTGTAAACTGACGTCGGAAGGGTTGAGCAATATATTTCCAATATTTGCTTGGATTTTCTCGAATCATAGTCGCTGAAATACCAAACTTTCTTTCTTGCAAAACAGTCTCAAAGCCACGATTTGATAATTCTTGCTGGTAGTCTGCCTCTCCTACAAAGAAAATCAGTTCTTGCTGGGTTTCATCGTAGGAAATCTCCTCTAACATTTGGTCCAACCACTCCTGCCAACCCATAGGGTAACGGGGAAGATTGGTTTCATCTAACTTGCAGACAGAGGTCAACTCGTCATCACCAAAGGCCTCTCGGATATAGCGGAATCTTTTTTGAAGCGTTAAGCCTACCTGCTCTCCTCGGTCTCCCTCATAGCCTGAAACGACAACCCAGACCTGGTCACACTGCCGCTTCGCTCGCTGGATTAGATCGATATGTCCTTGATGAAGCGGAGCAAAGGTTCCAAATACCAATGCTGTTTTCTTTTTCATAAATGTATTACCTTTTTATAATTTTTGATATTTTCATTATCTATGTTTTTATTATAAATTATATTTTTGTTTTGTCAATAGTTTTTTTATCATTTTTTATAAAAACATTGCGAAAAAGAGAATCAAGATTGCTCCTGATTCTCCATTTTTATGCAATATCAAATTTTAACTGGCCTGCTTTAACACCAATCTTAAGTGTGCTACCTGCCACCAGATCTCCCTTAAGAAGAAGTTCTGCCAACTTGTCTTCCACTTCTGTTTGTAGGGTTCTGCGAAGTGGACGAGCCCCCATCTCTGGGTCATATCCTTGATTTGCCAATAATTTTAGTGCGGAAGCTTGTAATTTCAAATCAATGCCTTTTTCAGCCAAACTTGCCACTAAAGGTTTGACCATAATCTTAACCACTTCTTGCATATGGTCGCTAGACAGGCTATGGAAGACTACCTTTTCATCAATACGGTTAATAAACTCAGGTCTATAAGCTTTTTTCAGCTCTTCAAACATTCGTTTTTCCATATTTTCCTGATCAAAACGAATATCCTTAGCTCCAAAACCGACGGTCTTGTCATCCCGAAGAGCTGTCGCACCAAGGTTTGACGTCATGATGATAATGGTATTTGAAAAGTCAACCTTGCGACCCTTGCTATCGGTCAAGACACCGTCATCCAAGACCTGCAAGAGAACATTAAAGATATCTGGATGGGCCTTCTCTACCTCGTCAAAGAGGAGAACGGAGTATGGTTTGTTGCGAACCTTCTCAGTTAACTCCCCACCTTCTTCATACCCCACATAGCCTGGAGGAGCTCCGTTGAGACGACTGGCTGCAAATTTCTCCATATACTCACTCATATCAAAGCGGATAAGAGCTGATTCGTCGTCAAAAAGAACTTCTGCTAGAGCCTTAGCCAATTCGGTCTTACCGACACCTGTAGACCCTAAGAACATAAAGGAACCAATCGGACGCTTATGACTGCGAATCCCTGACTGGTTGCGGCGAATGGCACGGCTAATGCTTGAAACAGCTTGATCTTGACCGATGACACGTTTGTGCAGTTCAGCTTCCAGATTCAGGTATTTCTTGGCATCAGTCTGAGTCAGTTTTTGGACTGGAATCCCTGACAAGCGACTCAAGGTGGTCAAAATATCAGACTCTGTCACCAAGTCTTTATAGACAGGCACTTCCTCTTCTTTTGCGATTAGCTGGGCTGCCTGTTTCCACTTGCCATCCATCAAGGCCTTGTCAGCTGGACTCAAGCCAGAATCGTCTGGTTTCACATGCTTAGCCTTATTTTGCACTGTTGCTGCCGCTTCATCCAAAAGATCGATAGCAGAGTCTGGCAAATGACGACTGGTTAAATAACGATGGGCCATCTTAACAGCTGTTTCAACCGCTTCATCTGTGATTTGCACACGGTGATGTTTCTCATAAGTCGCCTTCAAACCTTGCAAAATGGTCATGCTGTCTGCCACACTTGGTTCTTCAATCTTTACTTTGGCGAAACGACGAGAAAGGGCTGCGTCTTTTTCAATGTGTTTTTGGTATTCTTCCTGAGTGGTGGCACCAACCGTTCTCAAAGTTCCACGCGCCAAGGCTGGCTTCAAGATATTGGCCGCATCCAGAGTCGAATCAATCCCGCTCCCAGAACCCATGATGGTATGAAGTTCATCGATAAAGAGGATGACTTGGCCATCTTCTTCAATATCCTTGATGATATTATTCATGCGTTCTTCAAAGTCACCACGGAAACGTGTACCTGCAACGACATTCATCAAATCAAGCTCTAACACGCGCATCTTAGCCATTTCCGTAGGCACATCCCCACTAGCAATACGCTGGGCAAGACCAAGCGCCAGAGCAGTTTTCCCGACACCAGCATCTCCAACCAAGACAGGATTATTCTTTGTCTTCCGACTCAATATTTGAATCATACGCGAGATTTCCTTGTCCCGACCGATGACTGGTTCTAACTTGCCAGAACGCGCTTGCTCTGTCAAATCATGCGTATAGTCCTCGAGACCACCACTAGGAGTCTGCGGCATGCCCATCATATTGGCCATAGAATTTTGCTTGTCAGCTACTGTACGATGGCGTTGGCGTAGAGCCTTGAGGTCTTCACGAGTCCAGCCTGCACGTTCTTCTAGATTTCGACGTAGGGCAGCAATCTTAACCTGATCTTTCTTGTCTTCATAAGAAAAACCAGCCCTCTCCAAGATACGAGTCGCCAAGGCATTTCCATCATGCAAAATCGCATAAAGGACGTGCTCCGTCCCCAGCACCTTAGCATGGACCACTGACGCTACATACTCTGCTTCGTCAAAAAGGACCTGCAAACGATGGGAGAACGGCAATTCCGTAAAGGTTTCATCCTGGCTGTAGTCCGTTTCAGTCAGTTCCAAAGCGACTTCTTCTAAACGGTCCATCTCATATGGATAATCATTTAAAGTCGCCCCTGCCACGCTATAACTGTGATTGGACATGGCAATCAACAAGTGCCAAGACTCTAGATAACGAGCTCCAAAATGGCCAGCAACCATGTAGGCACTTTCGATACATTCATTCAATGCTTTTGAATAGTTCATCTTACTTCCCTTTTCTATCTACCTCTTGTATGACCTGTCTTAGTATATTAGCACGAACAACTGGAGCTTCTTCTCCTAGAACGCGATCCAAAGCTACTGCCACCAGCAAATTCATCTCCTGCTTGGTCATCAATTCCTGCTCAACCAAAAGCTGTAGAATATCCTCATAAATTTCTTGACTGACCCGCTCACCAATCGAGTAAAGCAGCTCCCTGAGCATTTCATGATGACTAGAAAACTCAATCCGTCCTATACGAATGTAGCCTCCGCCACCACGCTTACTTTCAACCAAGTAGCCTCTACTTTCCGTAAAGCGTGTCTTGATCACATAGTTAATCTGACTAGGAACAACCTGAAAAGTATCTGCCAACTGACTCCGTTGCAACTCCACAATTCCAGATTGATCTAAAATCGCCTTGATGTAGGCCTCAATATGATCCGATGTATTTTTAAATCTCATTACAAACCCACCTCTCTCTTTAAACCTTGACTATCTTTGACTATTATACCGAAATTTTCTCATTTTTAAAAGAAAAAGGGCGCTGGTAAAGGATAATCTTCACCAACTCCCTATTTTTCTACTTATCTAAGCCTAATTCTGCCAAGATTTGACGTTTATAGGCAATCTTTTGGACTTCCTTGTCCTCATCTTCAGACCAATCTAGTTTAATTTCTGAAACAATCTGCCCAGGGCGATTTTTCAAGATATAGATGCGGTCGCTGAGACTGAGGGCCTCCTCGATACTATGCGTGATGATCAAGGTTGTTAGCTGCAACTGCTTGTGAATCTCAAGGTACCAAGCGTGGAGTTCCATCTTGGTCATCTCATCCAAGGCGCTAAAGGCTTCATCTAAGAGAAAGAGCTTGTGCCCGAAAAGATAGGTTCGGAGTAAGGCTACACGCTGGCGCATCCCACCACTGAGTTCATGAGGGTACTTATCTCTTACAGCTGTCAACTGGAAGGTCGCAAGGATTTCATCCGCTCGAGCAATGGCTTCTGCCTTATCAACCTTTTGAATCAAGAGGGGCAGGATGATATTGCCAAGGACTGTCTTATGCTCCAAGAGGAGATCCTTTTGCAACATATAACTCACGCGCCCCTTAGGATTCTCCTCCCCATCAAGGACAATTCTCCCTGACTGAACTTCTAAAATCCCAGCGATTAGGTTAAAGAGGGTGGTTTTCCCAACACCACTTGGGCCTAGGATAGAAACCACTTCACCTGAAGTCACCTGCAGGTTGATGTCTTCTAAAATTCTATCTTGTCCGTAGGCATAACTGACGTGTTCTAGTCTAATTTCTGTCATTATTTCACAAATTCATTGGTAAAGCCTTTGTCTGTCAAGTCTTCTTTTAGGATACCATTTTCTTTATCCCATTTGTAGAAGGCATTCCAGCGAGCTGCGTCAAATTGCCCCCATTTTTCCTTGTCGCTTGCGTATTCTTTTGACAAGTATTTTTGAGATTCGATGACAAAGTCACGTTTTTCCTTGAGTTCAGGCGCATTCTTAATGAGGATATCTGCTGCTTCCTCTGGATGCTCCATGGCATATTGGTAGCCTTTTTTGATAGCTTGGATGACTTTACGAGCTTCTTCTTTATTGTCTTTCAAATAGTCGTTGTTTGCGATGATAACTGGTGAGTAGTAGTCAAACTCCTTGACGTAGTCTTTCAAGTACATGAAGTTAGCCTCTACTCCTTGAGATTTTGCAAGGATACCATCCCAACCGTAGTAAATCCAAGCAGTGTCAAAAACTCCATTGGCAATCGGTGTGATTGAGTTTGAATCGTTGTTTGGTACTTTTTCGACCTTCTCAAAGTCTCCACCTTGTGATTCTACCAAGGTCTTCAACATAGCAAGTTCAGTTGGATCATTCCAAGTTCCGTATTTCTTACCAACCAAGTCCTTTGGACTAGCTACATTGTCAGATTTACGAGAGATGATTCCTGATGTATTGTGCTCAACAATAGCTGCAACGGCAGTAATTCCTGCTCCTTTTTCCAATTTTTTAGCCATGTAGTCTTGGAAATAAACTGCAAATGGTGCCTTACCGTTAATAACCAAATCAGAAGAACTTTCTTCTGGTGGTAATTTCAAGTCAACATCCACTCCAGCTTCTTTGAAATAACCTTTTTCCTTAGCAACATAAAGCCCTGTGTGGTTGGTATTTGGTGTCCAGTCTAGGATAAAGTCAATCTTCTTGAGTTCTGCCTCTTTGTTGTCCTTGGAAGCAGTTCCTTGACCACAAGCTACAAGTACAACAGCTACAAGAGCTGTTAAAACAGTTAAAAACACTTTCCATGTTTTTTTCATTTTGATTTCCTCTTTTCTTTTTCAGAAACATTCTAATTCTACGAACGTTTCCATTTAATAACATATTTTTCACTGACATCAACCAGCTTCATACCTAGAAGACTGATAATCGATACCAGAATAATAATAGCGAACATGGTATCATACTGAAACAGTTTCTTGGACTGAATCATATAAACACCAAGGCCCTCAAAGCCTCCCAACCACTCAGATACCACTGTTGTGATAAAGGCGTAGGAGACACTGACCCTCAGACCTGCATAAAAGTAAGGCAGACTGACTGGGATTTTAAAATGCCACAGAATTTGCCAAGGTTTGGCCCGCATCAGACTAAACAAGGTCAGCATATCCTTGTCACAATGCCTAAAACCGTCCAAAATGCTGACGATGATGGGGAAGGTTGTCGTTAAGATAATCAAGACAATCTTGGGCAAAATCCCATAACCTAGCCACAAGACCAGAATAGGAGCTATGGCAATGGTCGGAATGGTCTGAACAACCACCATCATAGGGTAAATCAAATCATTAAGCCAAGTCAAACTATCCATAAGCACAGCCATGAGACAGGCAATCAAAACTCCCAGAACCAACCCCAGCAAAGCCACTCTCAAGGTCGCCCAGCTATGGTGCCAGAGAAATTCTCTATCACGCACAAAAGACTGGAGGATTTCAAGAGGTGTCGGCAGGATAAACTTGGGGAGAAGTTTAAGAAAACCTGCTAGCTGCCAGATTGACAAGACTCCCAGAAAACCCAATAGACTAATGTGTCGTCTCAGTATACTTTTCAAGTTTCTCATCAATACTTAAAATCTCTCCTACATTTATTTTGACATTGGCAAAGACATTGTCTGCCTCCTGCCCTGCCACCTCTAACGCTTCTTTGAGAATGCGCATAAGCTCATCAAACTCCCCTTCCAAGACCGTTTCAAATGGTGTCACCACCATGGTCACTTCTTGAGCTTGCAGATAAGCAATGACTTGATCGATAACAGCAATCCGATCAATCCCCTGTGATAAGGGTAAAACTTGCAAGGCAATGCTTGCTTTCATAAGAACCTCCTCTTCTCGTTTTCCTTTGATAAAAAGAAAAACCTTTGCCATATATGGAAAAGGTCAAGATTAGACTAAGTATCGTTCCCTACGCTGGCATTACCCAGATCAGGTGCGGTCGAAGTTTAACACTTCCTCTCAGACTGTACACAGACTCCCATATATTATATGGACATATGATAGCGCAAAATAAAAAAAATGTCAAGGAAACTGCTTACAGAAAAGAGTAGGAAAATTTTCCTACTCCAATTTTCTATACTCGTTCTCCATCACTATTTACTCTGTAGCCATCCACCGTCGTATTGACGGCTAAGGCGCCCGAAGAGTAAGAGTAATACCACTTACCAGAAACTTGATACCAGCCTGTTTTCATTGCCCCTGAACTATCCAGATAATACCACGAGCCATTCTCCTTTAACCAGCCTGTCTGCATTTCACCAGATGATTTCAAATAATACCAGCTAGAACCATCTTTCAGCCAGCCTGTTGATTTAGACCCATTTGATTTAAAATGATACCAACTACCATTTATTTTCTTCCAACCGACAGTTGAACTGTTATTGGATCCATAGTTAGAGCTATTTCCTGATTGATTCTGATAATTCTGTGAAGAGCTTACTCCCTCTAGCTGGATATAGCGACGACTTCCGTTATAAGCCATATAACTCAACCACTTGTACCCATCTTTTTCGAGAATTTGATCATAATGAACATTCTCCCCAGGATAATAGTAATCAATCGCAGTTGCGCTAGCTAGAGGCTGATTTTTGATAGCAGCCTTAGTCTTAAAATAATGTGTTCCTCCTGTTGAAACTGAGGATTGACTATTCCCAACACTGCCACCAGCTAAATCTTTAAAATGAATAAAACCAGTCATAGTATTCGCCTTCACGACGCGCTTATTGTAAGATTCCCTTATTCCATAGTTGTATTCTTCAATCTCAATCTCATCTCCTATTACATTTGACACCCAAGCAACATGACCATAAGTTCCTGCAGTCGACCAAGCAATGGATCCAATCGCTGGTCTATTATCTACACGATAGCCTTCACGACGAGCACGATAGCCCCATTCATTCGCATTCCCATAAGCAGCTGGAATCTCAAAACCATTAACATTACTCAGACGAAAGGCTGCAAAAGAAGTACATTGACGAGAATACATGCGCCACTTATCAATCTCCTGGCTTCCATTTTTATAATGAGCAGGATAATCATCCCCACGCGCAATCGATCCATTTCCTCCGGAATAGGCATATACACTATTACCCGCTGCTAACATCAATCCTACTACTAAAAAGGGAACAACCTTTTTAGCTGATTTTCTGAAAGAAAACCTTGTCTCTGCTACTTTAAATGGTGAAATTTTCATTCTTCCTCCTTGAAAAATAATATAAATCGAAGATTACCTTCACTTAAACTATTCGGAGAAAAAAAGAAAAAGTGAGAAAATTTCTCACTTTAGTCAAGATAATGAATCAAATTCTTTTCTGTAAGGATATCTGAGTAAGTAAAGGATTCAACGTAAACATTAGCTTGTTTATCTCCTTCAACGTTCCCAAATTCAACGATAAATAGGGATGGATAAACCTCAATTAGCTTACCCAATCTATTTTTTTGGCGCTTACGACCATTCTCCAAAGTCATTTCTACGACTTGTCCCTCATGTGCCTTGATTTCTTCTTTTATTTTTTTCATCTTGGCTACATCTGTAAATGCATCTGACATCTTATGCCTCCCTCTTTGAGATACTTGAAAATTTATTGTATTCTTTTTGGAAAATTAATTCCACCGTTCCACGAGCTCCACTACGGTTTTTCTCGATAATAACTTCTACCTTATTATTCGGTATGCCTTCCTCTTCTTCACCACCACGCTCATAGTAATCATCGCGATAAAGAAAGGCTACGATATCAGCGTCCTGCTCAATAGACCCAGATTCACGAATATCAGACAAGACCGGTCTCTTATCCTGACGTTGTTCTACACCACGAGAAAGCTGACTTAGAGCGATTACTGGAACCTTCAGTTCCTTAGCTAAAATTTTCAACTGACGTGAAATTTCTGAAACCTCTTGTTGACGATTTTCCCGACCAGTTCCCGTGATAAGCTGCAAATAGTCTATTAAAATCAAACCAAGATTTCCAGTTTCTTGAGCCAGTTTACGAGAACGAGAACGAATCTCTGTAATCCGAATCCCTGGCGTATCATCGATATAGATACTTGCATTAGCTAGATTCCCTTGAGCAATGGTATATTTTTGCCACTCCTCATCAGTCAATTGACCCGTACGGATAGAATGCGATTCCACCAAACCTTCTGCCGCCAACATACGGTCCACTAGACTTTCCGCACCCATTTCCAGTGAAAAAATAGCAACTGTTTTGTCCAACTTAGTCCCAATATTCTGAGCAATATTCAAGGCAAAGGCTGTCTTACCAACCGCCGGACGGGCTGCCAGGATAATCAGCTCCTCCTCATGAAGTCCAGTCGTCATATGATCCAAGTCACGATAGCCTGTCGCAATACCTGTAATATCGGTCGTTTGTTGCGAGCGAGCTTCCAGATTTCCAAAGTTGATATTCAACACATCTCGAATGTTCTTAAATCCACTTCGATTTGCATTTTCGCTGACATCAATCAGGCCTTTTTCTGCCTGAGCAATGATTTCATCAGCTGGTTGCGAAGCCTCGTAAGCTTGATTGACAGACTCTGTCAACTTGGAGATTAATCGACGTAGCATGGCCTTCTCTGCAACAATCTTAGCATAATACTCCGCATTAGCAGAAGTTGGCACAGAATTGACAATCTCAACCAAGTAAGACAGGCCACCAATATTCTGTAAATCACCTTGATTATCAAGAATGGTACGAACCGTTGTTGCATCTATAGCATCGCCACGATCGGATAAGTCGACCATAGCTTGGAAAATCAAACGATGGGCATACTTAAAAAAGTCCCGAGACTCAATATATTCTCGCACAAAAACAAGCTTACTCTCGTCAATAAAGATAGCCCCTAAAACGGATTGCTCAGCTAAGATATCTTGAGGTTGTACTCGTAACTCTTCTACTTCTGCCATCAGACTTCCCTTCCTTTTACAATCTTGTCAAGAAAGTGTAAATTTACCCTTCTTTCACACGAAGATTGATTACACTTGTAATATCTTGATAGATTTTCACTGGTACATCAATCAAACCAACTGCTCGAATCGGAGCTTGTACTTGGATATGACGTTTATCAATCTTAATTCCAAATTGCTTTTGCAATTCTTCTGCAATTTTCTTATTGGTAATGGAACCAAAGGTACGACCATCTGGACCAACTTTTTCAACAAATTCTACAACTGTTTCTTCTGCTTCAAGTTGGGCTTTAATTGCTTTTGCTTCTGCAATCATCTCAGCGTGAGCTTTCTCTTCTGATTTTTGTTTACCACGAAGTTCACCTACAGCTTGAGCAGTTGCTTCTTTTGCTAAATTCTTTTTGATAAGAAAGTTTTGTGCGTACCCTGTTGGTACTTCCTTAATTTCGCCTTTTTTACCTTTTCCTTTAACATCTGCTAAAAAGATTACCTTCATTCTTCTTTCTCCTTTTCCTTTATTTCATTTAATACAATTTCTGTCAGTTTTTCACCTGCTTCTGACAAGGTTGAATCCTTAATTTGAGCTGCTGCCAAATTAAAGTGACCTCCACCTCCCAGCTCTTCCATAATCCGTTGTACATTCAGCTTACTACGACTGCGAGCTGAGATAGAGATAAATCCTTGTGTATTCTTCGCAAGAACAAAACTCGCTTCAATACCTGACATAGCTAACATGGCATCTGCTGCCTTACTAATAACAACTGTATCATAGCATTTCGAGTCCTTAGCCTCTGCTATTAGTACATCTGAACCTAATTTACGCCCCTGTAAAATCAGTTCATTGACCTCACGATATTCTTCAAAATCTGTTGCAGCCATTTCCTGAATAGCAATACTATCACTTCCGCGCGTTCTGAGATAGCTAGCAACATCAAATGTCCGACTAGTCACTCGTGAGGTGAAATTTTTAGTATCCAACATCATACCAGCCATCAAGACACTTGCTTGCATACGACTCAAACGATTTTTCTTAGAATTCTGGAACTGAATCAATTCCGTTACCAACTCACTGGCACTGCTTGCACCACTTTCGATATAAGTGATAACCGCATTATCTGGAAAATCCTGATCCCTTCGATGGTGGTCAATGACGATGGTTTGGGTAAATAAATCATAAAAATCTTTTGATAAAGTTAAAGCTGTCTTTGAATGGTCTACAAGAATCAACAAAGAACGATTGGTCACCATCCCCATTGCATCCTTAACAGACAACAACTTTGTAACTCCTTCTTTTTCTAAGAATGAAACAGCTCGTTCAATATCCGGCGACATTTGTTCTTCGTCATAAATAGCATAGCTATTTTCAGTCACATTGCTGGCAAACAACTGCATACCTACAGCAGAGCCAAGAGCATCCATATCTAGATTTTTGTGACCGACTACAAAAACCTGATCCACACTTCGAATCTTATCTGAAATAGCCGTCATCATAGCACGCGTACGAGTCCGTGTACGTTTGATTGAGGCAGCAGACCCACCACCAAAATAAACTGGATTTTTCGTTTCGTCGTTTTCCTTGACAACCACTTGGTCGCCACCACGCACTTCAGCCAAGTTCAAGTTGAGCAATGCAACTTTCCCTATTTCATCATGATTTCCATCACCATAAGAAAATCCCATACTTAAGGTCAAAGGCAACTGTCTCTGTTTCGACTCTTCTCTGAAAGCATCAATAACAGAAAATTTATCATTCATCAATCCCTCAAGTACCGTGTAGTCCGTAAATAGATAAAAGCGATCCATACTTACTCGACGTGAAAACATGGCATGTTTACCAGCAAATTCTGAAACAAAATTGGCTACAAAACTATTGATATGACTTATATCAGACTCCGATGTTTCATCTTCTAAATCATCATAGTTGTCAACGGAAACGATCCCAATCACAGGTCGACTTGTCACTAACTCAACAGTCGCTTCGTATTCTCCAGACACATCAAAGAAGTAAAGAACTCCAGACACCTTGTCCATATGAACCGAATAGCGAGTCTCACCCAAGGTGGCATAAGAACCTGGATTCCCCACAGACGCCTTTATAATTGTTTGAATTAATGCAACATCAATCTCGCCCACTTCATTAGTCAAAATCAATTCAGCGTAAGGATTGAACCATTCAACTTCACCTGACGATAAGTCTAGTTTAATAACTCCGACAGGCATCTGTTCTAACAAGGTTGTCAAACTATCTTCAGCTTGGTGGTTTACATACTGGATTTGTTCTACTTCACTCTTTGAGTAGTAGTCTCTCTGATGGATGAATAGTAAAATATATGAACCCAAAATAAGTAGCAAAAGAAATAGCGTTACCAGTGTATTCGTTACAAAAACAAGTTGCACAGATAGCACTCCGAACGCCACTATTCCTAATATTAAGGGGAAAATAGGACTTACATAAAATTTTTTCATTCCAAACCTCTTGGCACCCATTATACCATAATAACCACCAAAAAGCGACTTTTTAAAAGTGTAATCAGTAATTATGTCAATTATAAGAAAAAGGAGGTTTACAATTCAGTAAACCTTCCTTTACACATATTGAAATTAAGATTCCTTAACTTCTAACAAGCCAATCTCGCCATCTTCACGACGATAAATCACATTGGTTGTCTGATCTTCAACATCCACATAGATAAAGAAATCATGTCCCAACAAATCCATCTGTAGAATAGCTTCTTCCAAATCCATTGGTTTTAAATCAATTTGTTTTGAACGAACAACTCTGGATTGGGCAACATTTGTATCTTCCACCAAAGCATCTGTAAATAATTGACTAGTTGCTACCTTGTTTTTATTTTTACGCTCGATTTTTGTTTTATTTTTACGAATCTGACGTTCAATTTTATCGGTTACAAGGTCAATTGAACCATACATATCTTGAGACACATCTTCTGCACGAAGAGTAATTGAACCAAGCGGAATCGTCACCTCCACTTTAGCTGTTTTTTCACGATACACCTTCAAGTTAACTCGAGCATCCAACTCTTGTTCAGCTTGAAAATACTTTTCGATCTTTTCGAGTTTAGAAACTACATAATCACGAATTGCTTCTGTTACTTCTAGGTTTTCACCACGGATACTATATTTAATCATATGAGTACCTTCTTTCTAAACATTTTTGTTTTTTCTGATTTCATTATAACGCTTTCATTTTATTTTTGCAAATTTTTTCCTCATCTTACAAGGGAAAATGTTTTTACATCCTCAGGTCCAGCTTCTTCCAGCAGTTTCTTCACACGATTTATAGTTGTTCCAGTAGTATAAATATCATCTATAAGTAGGATTTTCTTAGGAATAGTGACTCCACTTTTAATAAAGAACGGAAGTTCTGTTGCCAAGCGTTCTGAGCGACTTTTAGAAGAACTAGCTCTCTCTTCTCTTTTCTCTAATAAATCCAGATACTTGAAACCTGCTGCTTCAACTAAACCTTCAACCTGATTAAATCCCCTCTCGAGCAATCTTTCAGGACTTAGGGGAATGACGACAAATTGATACTCTTTGTACTTTTTTAACTCCTCACTTAAAACTGAAGCAAAAACTTTTCTTAAAAGGAAGTCTCCGTCAAACTTATACCGACTGAAAAAATCCTTCATAGCTTGATTGTAAGTAAAAATCGCTCTATGACTGACCTCAACTCCTTCTTTACACCAAAGTTGACAATCTTGACACTTTGTTGACAAACCTGTTTTCATACAGTTTGGACAGTTCTCTTCTCCAATCCTCTCAAAAGTAGAATCACAATCTAAACAAAGACAGGAGACATCATTCCTCAGAAGTAAGAGACTACTAAAAGTTAAAACAGCCTTCATAGTCTGCCCACACAATAAGCACTTCATAGACTCGCCTCCTTGTTCATCTGCTTGATTTCCTTGATTGCCTTTTTGATGGAAGCATTTAGTCCATCATGAAAAAAGAGCAATTCACCAGTCGGTCTATCCATGCTTCGCCCAACTCGTCCACCAATCTGAATCAAGCTAGACTTGGTAAACAAACGATGATTGGCCTCTACTACGAAAACATCCACACAAGGGAAGGTAACTCCACGCTCCAATATTGTCGTACTGATAAGTATTGTCAGTTCTCCATCTCGAAAAGCTTGTACCTGCTCTAATCGATCCTCTGTTACAGAAGATACAAAGCCAATTTTCTCATTTGGAAATTGCTCCTGTAAAATTTCTTTTAACTGCTCCCCTTTCTTAATTTCTGAAGCAAAAATGAGTAACGGATAAGCTGTCTTTCTCTGCTTCTCAATATAGGACTTTAACTTTGGTGACAACCGATTTTTCTCTAAACAGTGATTAAAATCCGATAACCAGACAGGTTTAGGAATAATCAACGGATTTCCATGAAATCGTCTTGGCAAGCTCAATCGTTTTAGTTCTCCTATGCGAACCTTCCTATCTAACTCATCGGTCGAAGTCGCTGTTAAAAAGATTCTCAGTCCATTCTCCTTTACACTATTCTTGACAGCATGGTAAAGCGTGGGATTGTCAACATAAGGAAAAGCATCTACTTCATCCACTATCAGCAAATCAAAAGCTTGATAAAACTTCAATAACTGATGGGTCGTCGCAACAACTAATGGTGTTCGAAAATACGGCTCTGATTCTCCATGTAGGAGGGCTATCTCGCAAGAAAAATCCTGTTGCAGGCGCTTGTATAGCTCCAAACAAACATCTATGCGAGGACTGGACAAACATACTGCACCACCTTCATCAATCACTTTGGCCACAACTTGGTAAATCATTTCTGTCTTTCCAGCTCCTGTTACAGCGTGAACCAAGGTTGGCTCTTGCTTTTCTACCGCTTGAAGCAGTCCCTGTGATACCTTCTCTTGAAAAGGAGTTAATTGACCACTCCATTTAAGAACATCTTGCTTCGGAAAATCCTCCTGCGGAAAATAGTATAAAGCTTGATCACTTCTAACTCGCTTCATAATTAGGCACTCCCGACAATAGTAAGCACCGATGGGCAAATACCATTCATCTAGAATAGTACTATTACAACGTTGACAGAAAAGTTTCCCTTTCTCCTTTCTCATTGCTGGAAGTTTCTCCGCCAACTGACGTTCCTCTTTAGTTAATTCATTCTCCGTAAACAACCGACCGAGATAATTTGGATTTACTTTCATACTTCTTTATTCGTAAAAACCTAGCGCTTTAAATGATTTTTTAGTACAATTAAATCATGGAATTTAGAACAATTAAAGAGAACGGACAAGTCCAAGAAGAAATCAAAAAATCCCGCTTTATCTGTCATGCCAAGCGTGTTTATAGCGAAGAAGAGGCTCGTGACTTCATTACTGCCATCAAAAAAGAACACTACAAAGCTACGCATAACTGCTCTGCTTTTATTATTGGGGAGCGTAGTGAAATTAAACGTACAAGTGATGATGGTGAGCCTAGTGGTACTGCTGGCGTTCCCATGCTTGGAGTACTAGAAAATCACAATCTCACCAATGTCTGTGTAGTCGTGACACGCTACTTTGGTGGCATTAAGCTAGGCGCTGGAGGATTGATTCGTGCTTACGCAGGTAGTGTCGCCTTAGCTGTCAAAGAAATTGGCATCATTGAAATAAAGGAACAGGCTGGCATTGCTATTCAAATGTCTTACGCTCAGTATCAAGAGTACAGTAACTTCCTTAAGGAACATAATCTCATGGAACTGGATACAAACTTTACAGATCAAGTCGATACGATGATTTATGTTGACAAAGAAGAAAAAGAAACTATTAAAGCTGCACTTGTAGAGTTTTTTAATGGAAAAGTCACTTTAACTGATCAAGGTTTACGAGAAGTTGAAGTTCCTGTAAACTTCGTGTAAACAAAGGAGAAAAATATGACATTTGGTAAATTCATTCAAGGACTCGCTGGTAACTTTAGCGAGCAAAACAAAGAAACTCTTATCAAAGAATATGGACAATATCTACTAGAAAAGGAAGAAATTCAGAGTGGATATAAACTGATTCGTGACTCAATTATATTTACAAATATCCGTATTATCTTTACAGATAAACAAGGCGCTACTGGTCGTAAGATGTCTATCAAATCAATCTTTTTAATGAACATTATTAACGTTGAAATGGAAACTGCAGGAGCAGGTATAGATGATAGTGAAATTACTATTACTTATTTAGAAAATGTCTTTCTAAAAGCACATAATGAGCATTTTAGTTCCCATAAATTTGAATTTCCCAAGAAAACGGATATCGTTCCACTTTACACCTATTTACTAGAATTAGCTTATCACAATCGCTTGAAAATTAACGGCTTAGACCTATGATATAAAAAAATCCTATCACTTCGATAGGATTTCTATATTTTACAAATGGTATAGATAGCGTTATACTAGAAATATCTTATACAAAGAGGTGTATTATGGCTATTTATAACAACATTACTGAACTAATCGGACAAACACCGATTGTTAAACTCAACAACATCGTGCCAGAAGGGGCTGCAGACGTCTATGTAAAGCTTGAAGCATTCAACCCTGGTTCTTCTGTAAAAGATCGTATTGCTCTTAGCATGATTGAAAAAGCTGAACAAGACGGTATTTTGAAACCAGGTTCTACAATTGTTGAAGCAACAAGTGGAAACACTGGTATTGGACTTTCATGGGTAGGTGCTGCTAAAGGGTATAAAGTCGTCATCGTTATGCCTGAAACTATGAGCGTAGAACGACGTAAGATTATCCAAGCTTATGGTGCTGAACTCGTCCTAACTCCTGGTAGTGAGGGAATGAAAGGTGCTATTGCTAAAGCTCAAGAAATCGCTGCTGAACGTGATGGTTTCCTTCCTCTTCAATTTGACAATCCAGCTAATCCAGAAGTACATGAAAGAACAACAGGAGCTGAAATACTAGCTGCTTTCGGTAAAGATGGATTAGATGCCTTTGTTGCTGGAGTGGGTACCGGTGGAACAATTTCTGGGGTTTCTCATGCACTCAAAACAGCAAATTCTAACATTCAAGTTTTTGCAGTAGAGGCAGACGAATCTGCTATTCTATCTGGTGAAAAACCTGGACCACACAAAATTCAAGGTATCTCAGCTGGATTTATTCCTGATACACTGGATACAAAGGCTTATGATGGTATCGTTCGTGTAACATCAGACGATGCACTAGCACTCGGCCGTGAAATTGGTGGAAAAGAAGGATTCCTTGTAGGGATTTCTTCAGCTGCAGCTATCTACGGAGCCATCGAGGTTGCCAAGAAATTAGGTACAGGTAAAAAAGTTCTTGCTCTAGCACCAGATAACGGTGAACGTTATCTCTCTACAGCACTCTATGAATTTGAAGTGTAGTCTCCTAAATACACTTAGCCCTTATTATAGGGCTTTTTATTTATACCTTAAAAGTAGGAACATCTCCCTATAAAGATCGACTGCATAGAAAAAAGGAAGCAATTTGGCTTCCTTTTTATTATTAGTTATTCAAGGCTGCTGCCATTGTAGCTGCAACTTCAGCTTCGAAGTCGTTTGCAGCTTTTTCGATACCTTCACCAACTTCAAAGCGAGCGAACTCAACTACTGAAGCGTTAACTGATTCAAGGTATGCTTCAACTGTCTTGCTGTCATCCATGATGTAAACTTGTGCAAGAAGTGTGTAAGCTTGGTCAACTTTAGTGTTGTCAAGCATGAAGCGATCCATTTTACCTGGGATGATTTTGTCCCAGATTTTTTCTGGTTTGCCTTCTGCAGCCAATTCAGCTTTGATGTCAGCTTCAGCTTGAGCGATTACTTCATCAGTCAATTGAGCTTTTGATCCATACTTCAAGTGTGGAAGAGCTGGTTTGTTAACCATTGCACGGCTTTCATTATCTTGGTCGATTACGTGGTTCAATTGTGCCAACTCATCTTTAACGAATTGCTCATCCAATTCTTTGTAAGAAAGAACTGTTGGTTTCATCGCTGCGATGTGCATTGACAATTGTTTAGCAAGTGCTTCGTCTCCACCTTCAACAACTGAAATAACACCGATACGCCCACCGTTATGTTGGTAAGCTCCAAAGTGTTGTGCGTCTGTTTTTTCAATCAATGCAAAGCGACGGAATGAGATTTTTTCTCCGATAGTTGCTGTTGCAGATACGTATGCAGCTTCAAGAGTTTCACCTGAAGGCATTGTCAAAGCAAGTGCTTCTTCATTATTAGCAGGTTTTCCTTCAGCAATAACTTTAGCTGTAGTATTTACCAATTCAACGAATTGAGCGTTTTTCGCAACGAAGTCAGTTTCAGCGTTTACTTCAATAACTGCTGCAACATTACCGTTAACATAAACACCAGTCAAACCTTCTGCAGCAACACGGTCAGCTTTCTTAGCTGCCTTAGCCATACCTTTTTCACGAAGCAATTCAATTGCTTTTTCGATGTCACCGTCTGTTTCTACAAGCGCTTTTTTAGCGTCCATAACTCCGGCACCAGATTTTTCACGCAACTCTTTTACAAGTTTAGCTGTAATTTCTGCCATTTTGATTCTCCTATATTTTTTAAAAATAGGAGAGCCGGGCTAAGCCCCGCCCTCCTAGGTAATTACTATTTATATGAATTAAGCGTTGTCGCCTTCTACAACTTCAACGATTTCTTCGATTGAATCTGCTTGAGCTTCTGAAGCTGCAAATTCTGCTTCAACTGCTGCTGCATCTTCACCTTGACGTCCTTCGATGATAGCGTCAGCCAATTTAGCTGTGATCAATTTAACAGCGCGGATAGCATCATCGTTAGCTGGGATGATTACATCGATATCATCTGGATCAGTGTTTGTGTCAACCATAGCTACAACTGGGATTCCCAATTTCTTAGCTTCTTTAACAGCGATTTGCTCTTTATGTGGGTCAACTACGTACATAACATCTGGGATACGAGGCATATCTTCGATACCACCCAAGAATTTTTCAAGACGTGCACGTTGTTTGTTAAGAAGTGCAACTTCTTTCTTAGGAAGAACTTCGAAAGTTCCATCTTCTTCCATACGTTTGATTTCTTTCAAACGAGCGATACGTTTTTGGATTGTTCCCCAGTTTGTAAGAGTTCCACCCAACCAACGGTGGTTGATGAAGTATTGACCTGAACGTACTGCTTCTTCAGCAACTGCATCAGCCGCTTGTTTCTTAGTACCAACGAACAATACAACTGCATCGTTAGCTGCTGCATCACGCATAAAGTCGTATGCTTGGTCAGCGTATTTTACAGTTTGTTGCAAGTCGATAACGTGGATTCCGTTACGCTCAGTAAAGATGTACTTAGCCATCTTAGGGTTCCAGCGACGAGTTTGGTGACCAAAGTGTACACCAGCCTCAAGAAGTTGTTTCATTGAAATTACTGCCATGAGTATTTCTCCTTTTTGTTTTTTTCCTCTTCTTGACTTCAACTCGCAAAACGACCCAAGGGCAACTGCTTCACAATTCATCAAGAATGAGTATTATCGTTCACACGACAAGTTTCATTTTACCATACTTTTTCAATATTTTCAAGTGATTTTAGCAGATTTTTAAAGTAAGATAACTATATAAATCATAAAAGAGACTCAAATCGAGCCTCTTCGTTTTATTCATTAGTTTGGATAGATATATGTTACAAAACCTTCTGAAGTCGTAGTAGGATTGAACCATCCACGTTTATTTCCGATTGTACGGTTTCCACCATAGTTTGATTCAGATACTTGGATACTTGTTGATGATGAAACAGCTGTAACCACGGCTACGTGTCCATATCCACCATCATTCCAACATGCAATAGCACCAACTTGAGGTGTAGATCCTGTACGGAATCCTGCTGCAGCTGCACTTGTAGCCCACTGTGCTCCATTACCCCAATAGTCTCCAGCCCAAGGCGCCAATGTCTTAGCTCCCCATGTACACTCACCAACTGGATAACTTGAAGCATTTGTACTGTATGTTGGGCGATGTTTTACTGGTGCAGGAGTGTAGCTTGTTGATTCTGTTGAAGCACTGCTTGAAGATGATTCAGACGAACTTGACTCAGATGAACTTGATGAAGAAGTAGTAGATACTGCTTGAACCTGTGCTGTAAAAGTTGTATTTCCAGAAGCAACTACTGTTTGTTGTTGACTTGCTTGTTTAGCTTTATAAGCTGCTTCTGCTTCTGCAGCTGCTTTAGCTTCTGCTTCTGCTGCAGCTTTTTTCTCAAGTAAACTTGCTTTTTCATCCTCTGCAGTAGCCTTTTCAGCAGCAAGATTCAATTCTGCAGCTTTTAACTCAGCTTGTTTTGTAGTTAATGATTGAGCATCATCAGCTAGTTTTTGCTGATTTGCAATAACTGTATTAATTGCATCATTATTTGCTACTTGTTTTTCAGAAATAGCTTTTTTATCTGCTTTTTGTTGTTCCAACATTTTGTTGTTTGCAGATACGATTTCACTCATTGCAGCAACACGTGAAATAGCTTCTGTAATTGATTTTGAGTTTACAATTGTATTGATGTAATTTGTTGCAGCTCCATTTGTTTGAGCACTACGAGCTTGTTTTTGCAATGAATCATTGCGAGATACAATATTCTTAGAAAGTTCTGTAATTTCACCCTCAAGCTTTTTAGATTCTGCTTGTAGTCTATCATTTTCAGATTGCAAGTTTGATTGCTCTGTTTGAATAGCAGATACCTGCTCCTGAATTTGATCAACTTGTTTTTGGGCTTCTTGTTGTTGTGCTGTTAAGTTACTAATTTTATTATCTTGAGCAGCAATTTTGTCATCAGTCGTTTCTGCATGCGCAGTTGTTAAAACAGCTACTTGAGAAACCATTACTGTACTTAGTAAAAGTGACGCTAAGATTTTTTTCTTCATATTTCGTAGATACTCCTTCTTTTAAAGACACTACTAGTATACCAAAAAAAGGCCTAATGAATATTACGCCTTTGTTACATTTTTATTTCTTTCTTATAGGTAAAATTTTTCAAAAATAAACTGAAAAATAATCATCCATATAAGGTTCAAAATCATTGATGGTACTAAACTATAGACTATAAACAAAGACATACTATCCACAGTTAAACCTACCACTATTGCAAGTATATAAGCTCCCATCTCAAATAGAAAAGTCATGACAATAATTGCCAACATTCTCGTCCAACGATTCAATAAAATAACACTATTAAATTTATGGAGAAATACTCCCAACAAGACGAACAACAAAGTCGAAATCCCTATCAAGTGGAAAAAGTAAATGTCATAAACCAAACCCACTACAAAACAATAAGCTAAATAGAAATACTCTGATACTTCAATCGTCTCAAATAAGAGAAACAAAAATAGAAAATGACTGGCTAACTGTACATAGGGAAAAAATGAGCCCAAAAGCTGGCTAATATGGGCATCAATTAGAACAAAGAAAGGAAGCAATAAAAATACTCCAACTCGTTTCAACTGTCTCATTATGAATTCCCCACTAATTCTATCACACTCACATTATGAGTATCTGCACTTAATTTAACAGTTACTTCTCGTGTCAAATAGTCCGTACTATGCGTTGTAGCAACCACTTCACCAACAGGAATATCAGCAACGTTAAAGTTTCCTAATCCACCAGTGGTCACCTTATCTCCTGCACTAATATCGCTACTACTATTTAATTGACTAATTTTGAGAACTTCATTTTCCTTGTCATAGCCAACAATAATCCCATAAATTGTAGTAGAACCATGTTGAATTTTAACAGAAATCTTATCAGCATTTTCTGTATTTGTCAGAAGGTTGACTATGGTAGAATTCTCCTCTACTTTTGAGACACTCCCAATCAAACCACCATTTGCAATGGCTAACATGTTCTCAGAAGCACCTTTTGATTTGCCTGCATCCAGGGTCAATTCCTGCTTCCAAGATACCGGAGAACGCATAATAACATCTGCTGCTAAAGTCTTTGTGGCTTGCAACTTGGACTTCATATCAAGCAATTGGCGCAGTTGTTCATTTTCCGTCTTTAAACTTTCCGCCTCATTTGATTTAACTTCTAATTGGTAAATCTGTTTCTTCAAATTTTCATTTTCATTATATGTTCGTGTCAAATGAGCCAAATCTGATTTGACAGAATCAAACCACTGAAAAGGTTTTTGAACAACCCTATCAACCAATGAGATTCCATCTCCTAATCTTGTCACAATTGTACTTGAATAAGTCGTCGCTAAGAGAGCTGACACAAGCAGAACAGTGACAAAAACAATAATGACATATTTTGATTTTTTAAAACGGTTCATATCCCTACCTTTATATCAAAAACTGTTACAGTAACTTTTTATCAATTCCTGAAAGCTACTAAGATTTTAAGAAAAATAAGCAACAACCAAGTATGATAATAACAAGAATGGTCAGCGTATCCTTTCGAGTCCATTTCAATTGTCGATATTGACTTCTGCCTTTTCCACCCTGATAACCACGCGCTTCCATAGCGATAGCCAAGGAATCCGCACGTTTTAAACTTGTCGCAAAAAGAGGAATCAAAATGGGAATCATAGCCTTCACCTTTTGAACAATGCTTCCTTCTCCAAAATCCACTCCACGCGCTTTCTGTGCATTCATAATCCGCGTCGTATCATCCATCAAGGTCGGGACAAAACGCAAACTCATGGACAGCATTAAGCCAATTTCATAAACCGGAACTTTCACACGCTTTAAAGGCGCTAATAAAGCTTCGACAGCTGATGCCAAACTTAAGGGCATGGTCGTTAAGGTTAACAAAGTAGAAAAGAAAATAATCAATACAAAGCGACAAAAGATAATCCCAGCTTGTTGCAAAGCATAATCTGTGATTCTCACAAACGAAAATTCAAATAAAACATTCCCATTAGAAATGAAAAACAGTTGAAAAATAGTTGTGAAGGCAATCAAGAAAAACATAGACTTCAAGCCCTGAATAAAAAACGAAAGAGATACTCCTGACAAGGCAATAAATATCCCTGTCGCTATAAAAAGAATTAAATTCGTCAAGGGATTATTAGCCCAAAAAACGATTAAAATCAGTAGCATCATAGCCAGTAATTTGCTACGTGGATCCAACCGGTGAACAATCGAATCCCCTGGAATATAACGCCCCAAAATCATACTATCCATTTAGCGACTCCTTGAACTCCTCTATCTTAATCGGTAATCGTTTAAATGACACGCCTCTATCAGCCAATCGTTTACAAAAAGCTGTAATTTTAGGTACTCCCAACTGCACTTCTTCCATAAAGACAACATCTTGAAAGACATCACTTGGTTTCCCACCTTTAACTAAACGTCCCTTTTCCATCACATAGACTTGATTTGCATATTCAGCAACATCATCCATCAAATGCGTTACCAAGACAATGGTCATCCCTGACTGGTGGAGTTTTTTGAACAAATTCATCAGCTCTTTTCTTCCCAGAGGATCTAGGCCTGCTGTGGGCTCATCTAAGACTAATATGGCTGGTTCCATGGCAAGTATGCCTGCAATGGCGACACGTCTCATTTGTCCACCTGATAGCTCAAACGGACTGCGATCAAAAAGTGATTCATCAATTCCAACCAGAGCCAGTTTCTCACGCGCAATCTTCTCCGCATCTTCTTCAGAAACTCCAAAATTTTGCGGTCCAAAAGCAACGTCTTTTAAAACCGTTTCTTCAAAAATCTGATTTTCAGCAAACTGAAATACCAAACCAACCTGTTTTCTAATTTGACGAATATCTTTATTTTTAGAAGTCGAGGTGATTAAGGTATCAAAAACCCGCACACTCCCTTGGCTTGGCACCAATAAACCATTTAAGAGTTGTAAAATAGTTGATTTACCACTACCTGTGTGGCCAATTAAAGCCGTATAAGAACCATCTTCAATCGTCAAAGAAACATCTGACAAAGCTGTTGAAGCTAAGGGAGTCCCTTCTTGATACGTAAAACTCACATTTTCTAGAGCAATTCCCATAGTTTATCCTCTAGCTCACTTTCTGTCAAATAATTTTCAGGCAAATCATAGCCATTCTGGCTTAAAGAATGTTTTAATTGATTAGCAAAAGGATCGTCTAATCCAATTTGATCCAAATCATTTCGAGAGAAAAGTTCTCTTGGACTGCTGGTTGATTCAATTTCCCCTTTTTTCATGACCAATACACGATCACTCATGGCGACTTCTTCCAAATCATGGGTAATGGAAATGACCGTCATATCATAGTCTTTTCGAATTCCTTTTACTGTATCAATCAGTTCTCTACGCCCCTCAGGATCCAACATACTCGTTGCTTCATCTAGGATTAAAATAGCTGGTCTAAGGGCTACAACACCTGCAATGGCCACACGTTGCTTTTGGCCACCCGATAGACGCGCTGGCTCTCTCTTTTTAAAGTCCAACATGCCAACCAAAGCCAGAGCTTCTTCCACTCTCTTTTTCATTTCTTGACGAGAAAGGCCCTGATTTTCCAAACCAAAGGCAACATCATCTTCAACAGTCGCTCCAACAAATTGATTATCTGGATTTTGAAAAACCATACCGATTTGACGACGTATATTCCAAACATTTTCCTCAGTCAGCCGTTGGCCATCAATTACAATATCTCCGGATTCTGCTTCCAGTAAGCCATCAATTAAGCGAACCGTTGTTGATTTACCACTACCATTATGCCCTACAATCGAAAGCCATTCTCCACGTTTCACGTGAAACGTAATATCCTTCACATCATAGTATTCCTGACTTTCCTTATAGCGAAAAGAAAGATTTTTTACATCAATTATTGATTTCATTTCGAACCAAATGTCCCTTTAAATACATAGGCACTACCCTTGAAATAATCATAGCCAGAGTAGATAGTGAAAAACAAGGCTACATAAAGTAGAACTTGACCAAGCAAAGTCCAATGTAATAACAAGAAAATAATGGCAAACATCTGACTAAAAGTTTTAATTTTTCCAGGCATTGCTGCTGCTAAAACTGTTCCACCAGTTTCAACTAATAAAAGTCTTAAACCTGTCACAGCCAACTCACGACAGATAATCACTGCAACAATCCAAGCTGGAGCCATACCTAACTCAATCAGCATAATAAAAGCCGACATAACTAGTAGTTTATCCGCCATAGGATCTGCAAATTTACCAAAATTACTAACCACATTCCATTTACGAGCTAAATATCCATCTAAATAATCTGTAATACTGGCAATAGCAAAGATAATAGCTGCCACTATATGACTCTCTATCGAATTTCCTATCGTTAAAATAAAGATAAAAATAGGTATAAAAAGAATTCGACCTATTGTTAAGAGATTTGGAATTTGTTCTTTTTTCATTCGTTTTTCCTTAATTTTTAGTAAAGGTTACAGTGATTTTTCCAGTCTGAGCTGTTAATTTTGATAAGTCAACGGTCTGATTATCTACTGTTAAAGCTACACCTTTGACAACACCTAAAGTAATGGTCACAGAATTTTTAGTTGAAACTGTTGTTTCCGCACTTTTATTATCTGGTGATAAGGTTACTCCACCCTCAAGATCACTTTCTGAAACACTAACCCAACTTCTAGCATCTGAGACTGATAATTGTAATTTTGCAGTTTCCTTGCTCGTTTTATAAGCAACTTCTACTCGATTTCCTTCACCTGATACACTTATAGCAGGTTCCATATTCGAAGAGCTACTTGATGAACTACTACTTGAAGATGAAGTTACAGAACTAGTTGAGATTGTTGCTTGGACTACACTATAACTAGACGCAGATGAACGCTCCGGTTGAGTCTGGAGATAATTCCAAACATAATAAGTCACAAAAATGACAATCGATAGGGCAAAGAGTATAAAGTAAAATAAAGGTAAAAATGATGCCTTATTTTTCTTACTTGAACGTCTCCTGCCTGTCAACTCCTCTTCATCAACATCTACTTCCTCATAAGTAATCATGCTCCCAGAATCATAAGCATCTAAGACAATTCGCTCATCAAGTTCAACTGCCCACGCATACTTTCTCAAAAAAGAACGAGTATAAAATGGACTAGGAAGTTGATCAAAATCATCAGCTTCCATTGCCTCCAACATATCCAACTGAATTTCTGTTTTTTTGTGTAATTCTTCTAAAGTCAACCCTTGGTTGGTTCTAGCTAAACGTAAAACCTCACCAATTGTTTTTTTCCTCATACTTGTCATTCCTTCTTTCTAGTATCGATTATGATAGATTTCTACGATGGGAATATTATAAAATCAACTATGTCACCATCATCTATTAAATGGTGTCCAGCATCAAGGACATCCTCTAAAGTAATTTCCTGTAAAATTTTCGGCAGATCAAAGATTGTCTCACCTTGTCCAAAAGCATCATATTGCGTTGCAATAAATTCAAGAGAGTTCATGCTACTGAAAAATTCTCCAAACATCTCTCTTTTTATAATATCTAAATGATCCTCTGTAATATCTAAATCCTTTGTAAAATTACGAATAGCCTTTTTAAACTGATGGGATAAAGCAACTGGCTCTTTTGTATCCATTGTCAACATAACAAAATGAAAGCGACTTGTTACTTCAACTTCCAGAGATAAGGACGCATCAATTTTACCTGATTCATATAATTTTTGAAAACGATCCGAAGTCCAACCAAACATCATTGCAAACAATAATTTTAATAAAATATGATGTCGATAGCAATCCGCCTCATCAACTTCTCGATTACCTCTAATCCCAATCGCTAGTTTAGGAGAAGACACTTCCATTCTCATACTGTCTGTTTGCTTTACAGCTTGTAAAACAAACTTTTCTCTTGCTACTTCCTGAACATCTAAATCTTCCAGTTCTTTTCTTTCAAAATAGTCCTGTACTTGATCCACATCAAAATTGCCAACTAAAAACAGAGACATATTTACAGGTTTGTAAAACCTTGTGAAGTTTTCTTGCAAATTAGTTAGATTGATTTGGGAAATGGACTCCTCACTGCCAACTATATCAGTTGCTAAAGGTGTGCCTGGATACAAATTCGCTAAAGTTGAAAAGAATAAACACGAATCTGGATCATCTTGATACATTTCTCGTTCTTGCTGGATAATATCCTGCTCTCTTAAAACGGAACCTTCAGTAAAGTGTGCTGATGTTACCAATTCATAAAGTAAGTCTAAATTGTCTAAAAAATGATCCGTTGCTGAGAAAAGATAACTTGTCTTTGTAAAGCTTGTAAAGGCATTACTATCTGCACCTAGACTCGTAAAAGCCGACATCAAATCGCTAGCATCTTCTCTTTCAAATAATTTATGTTCAAGAAAGTGAGCAATTCCTGCAGGATATTGTTTTACATATCCGTCAACTTCTGTGACAAGCGTATCTACCGAACCAAACTGTACAGTTACACTCCCGTAAACCTCTTTAAATTCCTTTTTAGGCAAAAGAGCAACTGTCAATCCATTTGACAAACGAGTTCGATAAACCATTTCTTTTACAGCTGGATAGTATTTTTCTTCAAAAACAACCTTTGTCATTCTATTCCTTCCATAAAGTAAATCGCCTGTAGTTTCACATTATTAGCTGCTCTACAAATAGCCTCTTTGTCAACTTGCTCGAGTTTTGCAATCCAACTTTTAAAGTCTACTGAAGATTTTCCAAGCAAGGCATTTTGATAAGCACGTTCAATCAATGAACTTTGATTATCTTGAGAAAGCAACAGAGACCGACGAATCATTTCCTTTGTTTGCTCTAACTCGAGCTCTGTAAAATAACCTTTTTTTAAATCAAGCAGTTGATTATTCATCATTTTACGAGCCTGGTTCCGATTTTCTCGATCGATACCAGCATACATCCTCAAGAATCCACTAAATAAATCAAGCTGACTTGAAATAGTATAAGCCAATCCAGCATTTTCACGGACGTTTGTAAAGAGCTTAGAATGAGCAAATCCACCAAGTAAACCATTCATTACAATCATGGGTAAATGTTTCTCATCACCATATTCAGAAGGGCAATGATAACCCAATTCCAAAATGGATTGTCCCACATTTTTCCGAACCATACCTTCCTGAAGGATATTAGAATATGGTTGACAATACTGAACTTTTACATCTCCTTCTCGACCTTTGAAGCCAAATGATTCTAATACATTTTGAATTTCAACCTCATTAAAATCACCTAGGAAAAAGAAATCTATTCGATCATTAGCCAAAAATTCTTGGAAACAAGAATAAGAACTTTGTGGAGTTTCAGCTAAAATACGATTTCGTAAATCACTGTATTCCAATCTGAGACGTTCATCATGAAAAAAGAGTTTATCTAATTCTTTATGTGCAAAATAAAAAGAATCATCCATATCAGCTGCTAAACTTGCTAGCAATTGTTTTTTCTCAATTTCAAATAAGGCCGGATCGAACCCATTATCAACTACTACGGGTGAAAAAAGAGTTTCTTTTAAAAGTTCCAAAACCTGAGAAGTTAGGAGATTTTTCCTACTTAAAAACTCATCACGAACATAGGTAAATGTCAATTCTACAATGTGACTTTGCCCTCTTCTGAAACAATTGGTTGACATATCTGTACCGTATAGACTGGCCAAATGTTTTCTCAAATCTTGAGCAGTAGGATACATCTGATTAGCAGTCTCTAGCATACTCGCACTCAACATGCGACCTGCAATCGTATCAAGAGATAATGGAGCGGTAAAACGCACGGTGATTTTGTTCGTTTTAAACTTTTTTGATTGGATAAAATGTGTTGAAATTCCATGCACTAACTCCATGATTTACCTCCTTATATACAGACTTCTATTATATCACGAAAACCTGAAATTTTCTTGTTCTCTGTAACACTTTTGAAATAAAAATCGCTTACATTTCTCCCTATTTCTCTCACTATTTTTAGTAAAATATGGTATAATACCAAAGATTGAGGTGAATTATGGAATACAAATTATTTGAAGAATTTATTACCCTCCAAGCACTACTCAAAGAACTTGGAATTACACATAGTGGAGGAGCTATCAAATCATTTCTCTCTGAACATTCTGTTTACTTTAATGGGGAATTAGAGAGTCGTCGTGGTAAAAAACTTCGTATTGGTGATAAAGTTGACATCCTTGACATGAATATTGACATCTTGTTGACACAACCTACGTCTGATGAGCAAGAGGAATACCAAGCTGATAAAGTTGAAAAAGAACGAATCGCTAAGCTTGTTAAGGAGATGAATAAGGGAGTAAAAAAAGATAAATCAAAACCTACTTCTTCACCCAAAAGCAAACAAGCTCCGCGATTCCCTGGTAGATAATCATGTGGCTACAACATCTATCTCTCAAAACTTTTCGTAACTATAAAGAGACGAAAATAGATTTTAATCCTAAATTAAATATCTTTTTAGGACGCAATGCACAAGGAAAAACAAATATGTTAGAGGCTATCTATTTTTTAGCCTTAACACGTAGTCATCGAACTCGAACAGATAAAAATCTCATTCATTTTGATGAGGAACAACTTCATCTTTCAGGTCTTGTTCAGAAAAAAACTGGATCTATTCCTCTCGAAATCGAACTAACACAAAAAGGACGTGTGACAAAAGTGAATCACTTAAAACAGGCACGACTTTCAGATTACGTAGGACACATGAATGTTGTCTTATTTGCTCCTGAAGATTTACAACTAATTAAAGGAGCACCTTCAGTTCGACGAAAATTCATTGATATGGAGCTTGGACAAATTAAGCCAATCTATTTATCTGACTTAACCAATTATAATCATATCCTAAAACAAAGAAATACCTATCTAAAATCAACTCAAACAATAGATGAAACCTTCCTTTCCGTACTAGATGATCAGCTAGTCGATTATGGATGTCGTGTAATGAATCACCGCTTAGATTTCATAAAAAAACTAGAATATTTTGGCCGTAAGAAACATTTTGAGCTTTCTAATCAGATTGAAGAGTTGTCAATCTCCTATCAATCTTCTGTCAAGACAACTGACAAAGAAGACTTATCAAAATCTTTCAAAATTGCTTTAGAAAAAAGTAGGTCCAGAGATTTATTTAAAAAGAACACTGGTGTTGGTCCTCATCGGGATGACATTTCTTTTTATATAAATAGAATGGATGCTAGTTTTGGCAGTCAAGGTCAACATCGTAGTCTCGTCCTCTCAATAAAATTAGCAGAAATCGAATTAATGGAAAGCATTACTACAGAATCTCCGATATTACTGCTTGACGATGTTATGAGCGAACTTGACAACACTAGACAACTAAAATTATTAGAAACAATTTCTCAGTCAATCCAAACCTTTATTACAACAACAAGCTTAGATCATCTTCAAAATCTGCCAAAAAATCTAAGTATCTTTACTATTCAGGATGGTAAAGTTGCTGTAAATCAAAATTGACAACATCGTAAAAGAACTCCTGTTTTCACGGGAGTTCTTTTCATTGTTTTTTACATAGAATAATTTGGTGCCTCATTCGTAATTTGTACATCATGAGGATGGCTCTCTTTCAAACCAGCACCAGACATTTCAATAAATTGAGCGTTATCGTGTAGTTCCTTAAGGTTAGCTGCACCACAGTAACCCATACCAGAGCGAATACCACCAATCATTTGGAAGACAATATCAGCTGCCGCTCCTTTATAAGCAACACGACCTTCAATTCCTTCTGGAACAAGTTTATTTGCTTCATTGACAGAACCTTGGAAATAACGATCGCTTGAGCCTTTCTTCATAGCAGCGATTGAACCCATACCACGGTAAGTCTTGAATTTACGTCCTTGGAAGATTTCGGTTTCTCCTGGAGCTTCATCAGTTCCAGCAAACATAGATCCAAGCATAACAGCATTTCCACCAGCCGCAAGAGCTTTTACAATATCTCCAGAATACTTGATTCCACCGTCAGCAATGATCGTTTTATCATATTCACGCGCAACAGCTGCAGCATCATAGATAGCTGTTACTTGCGGAACACCAACACCTGCAATCACACGAGTAGTACAGATAGAACCTGGGCCAATACCAACCTTCACAACGTCTACACCTGCTTCATAAAGAGCACGTGCACCTTCAGCAGTAGCAATATTTCCAGCAATCAAAGTACGATCTGGGAAATGAGCACGAATCTCAGCAATTTTACGCAAGACACCTGCAGAATGACCATGCGCAGTATCAATAACAATCGCATCCGCTCCTGCCTCAAAAAGAGCCTCTGCACGTTCAAATGTATCTGAAGTAACACCTACTGCACCTGCAACTAGAAGACGACCAAATTCATCTTTAGCCGCATTTGGAAACTCAATAACTTTTTCAATATCCTTAATAGTAATCAAACCAGAAAGACGACCTTCTTCATCTACCAATGGAAGTTTTTCAATGCGGTGTTCTTGAAGAATGCTTTCAGCCGTTGCAAGATCTGTACCCACAGGAGCAGTCACAAGATTTTCACTGGTCATATGGTTTGAAATTGGTTGATTGTAATCTGAAATAAAACGAAGATCTCGGTTTGTCAAAATACCAACTAATTTACGATTTTCAAGTGTTTCAACAACTGGAACACCACTGATGCGGTAACGACCCATAAGCTCATCTGCTTCAGCAATTGTATGTTCAGGCGTCAAGAAGAACGGATCAATAATAACTCCGTTTTCAGAACGTTTTACCTTGCGAACCTCGTCTGCTTGTTGAGCAATTGACATGTTTTTATGGATAACTCCGAGACCACCTGCACGAGCAATAGCAATAGCCATTTGACTCTCTGTTACTGTGTCCATAGCAGCGGTAATAATTGGGATATTTAAAGTCAAATTATCTGCCAATTTAGTTGTTAAATCTGCATCGTTAGGCAACACATGACTTTCAGCTGGAATAAGCAATACATCATCAAAGGTAAAACCTTTTTTCAAAAATTTAGTGTCCCAATTAGACATTCGAAGTTTCCTCTTTTCTTTCTTTTTGAGCTTGACTCTTTTTATATTGTATCTATCATACCATTCTATAAAAATTTGTCAAATATTACAGGGGTAAATAAAAAACTATCTTTTCTTTGAGATAGAAATGATAGTTTCTTGTAAAATAAACTTAGTTAAAGTAATGAAGTCCCATTGCTCCTTTAACCTCAGATAGGGTTTGACCCGCAACTTCACGCGCTCTTTCACTACCTTTTTGAAGCATATTATAAACTTCTCCCATATCCTTAGCAAATTCAATACGGCGCTCACGAATAGGACCAAGTTCACGTTCTAATATTTCAAGTAGATAACGCTTGGTCTTCACATCACCAAGACCACCTCGTTGATAATGTTCTTTCATGTCAGCAATTTCTTGAGCATCTTCTGGGCGACCAAAAACATCTAGATAATGGAAAACCATATTTCCTTCAATTTTACCTGAATCCTCAACGCGGATATGATCTGGATCTGTATACATACTCATTACTTTTTTACGCAAAGTATCCGCATCATCAGCTAAATAAATACCATTATTAAGTGATTTAGACATTTTGGCATTTCCATCTAAACCAGGCAAACGCCCTGCTCTCTCATTTTCTGGATAAATACCTTCCGGCTCTACCAAGACATCACAGCTATATGCATTGTTAAAAGAACGAACAATTTCACGAGTTTGCTCAATCATTGGTTTCTGATCTGTCCCAACAGGAACATAATTAGCCTTGAAAGCTGTGATATCAGCTGCTTGAGCGATTGGATAGACCAAGAAGCCTGTCGGAATACTTTCTCCAAATCCTTTCTGAGCAATCTCTGTCTTGACTGTCGGATTTCGTTCCAAACGTGCTAATGAAACTAGATTCATATAGTACATAGATAGTTCAGCCAACTCTGGAATTTGGCTTTGAATAAAGATAGTTGATTTACTTGGATCCAATCCAACTGCAAGATAATCCAAAGCAACATTTCCGATAGATTCTACAATTGTTTGAGGATCTTTAGCATGATCTGTCAAAGCTTGTTGGTCAGCCAAGAACACAAACATATCATACTTATCCTCTTCCTGTAATAAAACTCGATTTTTGAGACTTCCAACATAATGTCCAATATGCAATTTCCCTGTTGGACGGTCTCCTGTTAAAATAATGGGTTTAGTCATTTTATTCTCCTTCGATATGGTCCCTTCAATTATAGCATTTTTTTAATAAAATAACCGTAATTTATCAAAATAAATCAGTCTTGCTATTTACGGATTTATGTAAAGGATACTGTAAATATAATTTACACAAAATTGACAGATAAAAATTTGAATATTTCCGTATTTTCTAGTAGAATAAATATATTACACATATAGGAGAAAAACATTGCTTACAGTATCTGATGTTTCACTACGTTTTAGTGATCGCAAACTTTTTGATGATGTCAATATCAAATTTACAGAAGGAAATACTTACGGATTAATTGGTGCTAATGGTGCCGGAAAATCTACCTTTTTAAAAATTTTAGCCGGAGATATCGAACCTACTACTGGTCACATCTCTCTTGGTCCAGATGAACGTCTCTCTGTTCTTCGTCAAAATCACTTTGACTATGAAGACGAACGCGCCATTGATGTCGTTATCATGGGAAATGAAAAACTTTATAGCATCATGAAAGAGAAAGATGCTATCTACATGAAGGAAGATTTCTCAGATGAGGATGGAGTGCGTGCTGCCGAACTCGAAGGAGAGTTTGCTGAGCTTGGAGGCTGGGAAGCAGAAAGCGAAGCCTCTCAACTACTTCAAAACCTAAACATTCCAGAAGAATTGCACTATCAAAACATGAGCGAATTGGCCAACGGTGAAAAAGTAAAGGTTCTCCTCGCCAAAGCACTTTTTGGTAAACCAGATGTTCTTCTTTTGGACGAGCCTACCAACGGTTTGGACATCCAATCTATTACTTGGTTAGAAGACTTCTTGATTGACTTTGATAACACAGTTATCGTAGTATCCCACGACCGTCACTTCTTAAACAAAGTATGTACTCACATGGCCGACCTTGACTTTGGAAAAATCAAACTCTATGTCGGAAACTACGACTTCTGGAAGGAATCTTCTGAGCTCGCTGCTAAATTGCTAGCAGACCGTAATGCCAAAGCAGAAGAAAAGATTAAGCAATTGCAAGAATTCGTAGCTCGTTTCTCTGCCAATGCTTCTAAATCACGTCAAGCAACATCACGTAAGAAAATGCTTGATAAGATTGAGCTAGAAGAGATTGTGCCATCTAGTCGTAAATATCCATTTATCAACTTTAAGGCAGAACGTGAAATTGGTAATGACCTCTTGACAGTAGAAAATCTAACTGTAAAGATTGACGGTGAAACTATCCTAGATAATATTAGTTTCATCTTGCGTCCAGGTGATAAGACAGCGCTTATTGGACAGAATGACATCCAAACGACTGCATTAATTCGTGCAATCATGGGAGACATTGACTATGAAGGAACTGTCAAGTGGGGAGTAACTACTAGTCAATCTTACCTTCCAAAAGATAACTCGGCCGATTTTGCAGGAGGAGAATCAATCCTTGACTGGTTGCGTCAATTCGCAAGTAAAGAAGAAGATGACAATACTTTCCTACGTGGCTTCCTAGGCCGTATGCTCTTCTCTGGGGATGAGGTTAACAAACCTGTAAATGTCTTGTCAGGGGGAGAAAAAGTTCGTGTCATGCTTTCAAAACTCATGCTTTTAAAATCAAATGTCCTTGTACTTGATGATCCAACCAATCACTTGGACTTGGAATCTATCTCAAGCTTGAACGATGGATTGAAAAACTTTAAAGAATCAATCATCTTTGCCAGCCATGACCACGAGTTTATTCAAACTCTAGCTAACCATATCATTGTCTTGTCTAAAAATGGCGTCATTGACCGTATCGATGAAACCTATGATGAATTCCTAGAAAATGCAGAAGTACAAGCAAAAGTTAAAGAACTTTGGAAAGACTAAATAAAACTTCAAAACTCAGTTGGGTTAACCAGCTGAGTTTTCTAACATTTTATGAGGTAACATGAAATTATTTTTTAAAACATATTGGACCTATTTTGTTTCTTTCATCATTCCCATAATCATTATGATAGGAGTATATCTATCTCAAGGTATCTACTGGAATAGCGACAACTCTCCTCTATTAGGAGATGGCTTTCATCAATACGTTATTTTTGATATAGCTCTAAGAAATATCCTACATGGAAATGGTAGTTTGTTTTACACCTTTACAAGTGGCCTCGGATTAAATTTCTATGCCCTATCCAGTTATTACTTGGGAAGTTTCCTTTCACCTCTAGTTTACTTTTTTAATCTGTCGAATATGCCAGATGCTGTCTATCTAACAACTCTCTTAAAATTTGGATTGATTGGACTGTCAACTTATTTTAGTTTAAATAAATTATTTCAATCGATTCCTAAGCCTTTAAAACTAGCTTTATCTACTTCCTATGCTCTGATGAGTTTCACTGTCAGTCAATTAGAGATAAAAACCTGGCTAGATGTTTTTATCTTGATTCCTTTAATTATAACTGGTTTACAGCTACTTATCACTGAAAAGAAATTCCTATTGTACTTTACAAGTCTGTCAATCTTATTTATCCAAAACTATTATTTTGGCTATATGACAGCATTGTTTCTTATTTTCTGGTATCTCTGCCAAATTTCTTGGGACTTTAAAACTCGAAAATCATCTTTTCTTGATTTCATAATCACCTCCGTTTTAGCTGGTATGGCTAGTTTGATTCTGACTCTTCCTACTCTGTTTGATTTGCAGACACACGGGGAAAAATTGACTGAAGTTACAAAGTTTCAAACTGAAAATAGCTGGTACCTTGATCTCTTTGCTAAGCAATTCATTGGTTCTTTTGATACAACAAAGTATGGGGCTATCCCAATGATTTTTGTCGGTCTACTTCCCTTTATTTTGACCATTTTATTTTTTACGATGAAATCTATTAAGTTTCACGTGAAACTTATCTATGCAATCTTCTTTGCATTTCTAATTGCAAGCTTTTATATTGAAGCTCTTGATTTATTTTGGCAAGGCATGCATACTCCAAATATGTTTTTACATCGCTATGCTTGGATTTCCTCTACCTTGTTAATTTACACAGCAGCGGAAGTCTTAAATCGTCTGAAAGAAATTAAAATCTGGAATTTTTTAGTTTCGCTTTTTCTTATAGTAACAGGATTTTTAGCTACCATCTATCTAAAATCACACTATTCTTTTTTAACAGATTTGAATATTCTGCTGACTCTTGAATTTTTGGTTGTCTATTTGCTTTTACTCCTTGCAGTTGTCAAAAAGTTTATCTCTGTAAATCTATTTGCCATTCTAATCTCTTTATTTATAATGGTTGAAATGAGTTTAAATGCTTCATCTCAAATGGACGGAATTGCTAAGGAATGGGGATTTGCTTCTCGAAATGCATATAGTAGAGATATCCCATCTATGGAATCTTTCTCAACATATATTGGAAATTCATTTACTCGTACTGAAAAACTACAAACTCAGACAGGAAATGACAGTATGAAATTCAACTACAATGGAATCTCTCAATTTTCATCTGTACGAAATCGTTCAGCAAGCTCTACTTTGGATAAACTTGGGTTTAAATCCTCTGGGACTAATCTCAATCTCCGCTATGCCAATAATAGTATTTTAGCTGATAGTTTATTTGGCATCCAGTACAATATCTCAGAACCCCCTATTGGTAAGTATGGTTTCCAAGATATCTATCAAAAAGATAATCTTACCCTATATGAAAATCAATACTCTCTTCCGATTGCATTTGCTAGTCAATTTGTTTACAATGATGTCAAGTTCAATGAACATACCTTAGATAATCAGGCCTCATTTTTAAATCAACTTGCTAACGTCAATTTTGATTATTTTTCTCCAATACCTTATGAAAAAACCGAAAATACTGATGATTTGATTAGTGTTACAAGTTCTTCAAATGAGGATGCAGAAATCCAGTATCAAATTGAAGTACCAGAAAACAGCCAAGTTTATCTTTCTTTCACAAATCTTCACTTTTCTAATGATAAACAAAAGAAGGTTGACATCCTTGTAAATGGTGAAAAAAAGACTTTTACAACTGATAATGTCTTCTCCTTCTTTAATCTAGGCTATACAAAAGAGGAAAAAATTTTCAATATCAATGTTAGTTTCCCTGGAAATTCACAAGTATCATTTGAATCTCCTACTTTCTATCGTTTAGATACCCAAACTTTAACTGCGGCAATTCAAAAAATTAAAGAACAGCCTGTAACAGTATCAACTTCTAAAAACAGGGTTTTTGCTAGATATGATGTCAAACAAGATACATCTATTTTCTTCACCATTCCTTATGACAAAGGTTGGTCTGCCTACCAAGATGGTAAGAAAATAGAAATTAAACAAGCTCAAACTGGATTTATGAAAGTTGATGTTCCCAAGGGGAAAGGAACTATTACACTTTCCTTCATTCCCAATGGTTTTATTACTGGAGCAATCTGTTCCTTTACTTCTCTCTTACTATTTGGAATCTATCATCACAGACGAAAGTCATCTAAGACATAAAAAAATCGACCAGTTGGTCGATTTTTTTAATATTCTTCCATTTTCTTAGGTTGATAGGCTAGCATACCTAAACCAATAAATAGGGCTAATATCACAACAAGGAAAATGACTTGATGATGAATATTTCCTGTCATAGAGATTGTTTGTCGTAATCCCGAAACTGAATAACTCATTGGTAACCAAGGATTGATGGCTCTAAAGAAATCATTTGTCAAAGCAAGTGGGTAAGTACCTGCACTTGATGCTAACTGTAATAAAAGCAAAATAAGAGAAAAGAAAGCTCCTATACGGCTATTCCATGTTGTTAAAGCAGTCACCATGGACATGAATACTAAACTTGTTAGGATAATGAGAATAAATGTTCTCATCTCATGATTAGCCGTTAGACCAATAAGATGAACTCCTCCATATACCAAAATTCCTGCCAAAACAGCTATAATACCATTTATTTCTGCTCGAGATTTCAACCAAGCCCAACGACTCTCTGGATGACGTCCTGAAGGCAACTTCGCAAAAATCATATTCGTTGATATTGCTGCAACAAAGAGAGCAACTGATATCATATAAGGAGCCATTGCAATTCCATTTACAGGAACTTGATCATTGTCTGTTTTGGAAAGACTGAGAGGATTTGACAAAATCTCTGCATTTTTAGATTCCGTTGATGCTGATTTGAGTTGATCACTAGCATTACCTAGTCCTTGTCCCAAAGAAGCAACTCCTGACTGTAAATCTTCCAATCCAGAAGTTAACTTTGTTCCACCTTCTGCTAGTTTCCCAGATCCATCTGCCAATTTATTAGCTCCACTTTCTAATTGAAAAGCACCTGAAATTAACTGACTGGATTTGTCAGCTAGTTGGCTAGAGCCTGACTGCAATTTATCAACTCCTGCTATCAATTCTTGACTCTTTTGATTCAATTGGTTAGAGCCAGTTGATAATTTTTCAATACCAGACACTAATTCTGGAGTTTTTTCAACTAATTGACCAACTCCTGCTGTCAAGTTAGAAGATTTTTGTGTCAAGGTAGTTGAGCCTGAAACTAGTTGGTCCAAACCACCTGTCAAGGTGGAATTCTTTTCACTTAGTTGACTTGCGCCCTGAGAAACTTTATCAACACCTGCAGTATATGCGTTTACACCTGATGCAATCGACTGACTAGCAGGAACTAATTTACTCGTCACTGCTCCCTGTATTTCTGTTAATCCACTTGACAATCCTGTCAAAGAAGTAGAAGCAAGCGGTAATACTTGATTAGATTGATTTTTTAAAGTCGAAAGATTAGAAGATTGATTTTGTAAGTTTTCTAAACTTCCCTGTAAACCTTGAACTAAAGCTACAATTGACTGTGCTGATTGAATACTATCAGTCGAATTTTGAGATACAGAAGCACTTATTTCAGCTTGTTGCTCACTTGTCAATGATTGATAAGCTGCTGTCGATTGAATATTGGCTAATGTAGTCGCTTTATCAGACTGAGCACTTGCTAACATTCGATTAGAAAAAAATACTATACTTGATAAAATAGAATCTAAGTGTTTTGTATCTCCAACATCAATATTTTGAATAGCTTGATTTAACTGATTCAAACCAGAAGATAATTGAGCAATTTGATCTTTTTGCTCAGACGAAGCATCTAACTTGCTAGAAAGTTGTTGAATTCCTTCACTTAATTGCTCCACACCCATTCGAAGTGTAGCTGATTGATTAGATAACTGATTAGCACCTGTTGCAAGATTTCCCACTCCGTTTGTATAGGCACTAACACCAGATGAAAATTGATTAAGACCAGCATTGAGCTTAGAAACACCGCCAGTATAGGACTCTACACCAGTATATAAATGATTGATTCCTCTTACTAATTCAGGACTTTTAGAAGATAATTGACCTAATCCGCTATCTAATTGACTCACTGCACCAGTATATGTAACTAAACCACTATTAAAATTCCCTAAGCCAAGATGAAGTTGTTCGACACCAGAAACATAAGAGGATAATCCTCTAGTAAACTGTTCCGTTCCATTTGAAAATGTTAAACTTGAATCTGCTAAAGAGTGTAGGTTAGTAGTTAATGTTTGACTTCCTGTCACTAACTGATTCGCTCCATCAGTTAATTTTTCACTACCTGAAGCTGCTTGACTCATACCATCCTTTAAATCGACCATTTTGTTAAATAAAGCTTTAATATAGGTCTCGGTTACATTGGTAGAAACATTCTGCTTTAATTGTGTCATAGCAGAATCGCTCATCTTGCTGGCAATAAAACTATGACCACTTGAAGTATGATAATCGATTTGCATTTTCTCTGGATGATCCGTTAAAATAGAAGCTGCTTTTTCAGATAAATCACTGGGTAAAGTCACTACCATATAGTAATCGCCATCTTCCAATCCCTTCTTTCCTTCATCTTCATCCACGAAATGAAAATCCAAGGTTTTATTTTCTTTTAAATTGGACACCATGTCTTTTCCTATTGCCATAGTATTACCATTATAGGAAGCCTCTTTATCATTATTGACAACTGCCACAGGTAAGTCAGGCAATTGCCCATATGGATCCCACATTGATGACAAAAATATGATATTGTACAGAGCTGGAATAAGAGAAATACCTATCATGACAATAATAAAGGTTGGTTTTTTTAAAATTGCTTTCCATTCTTTAAACATAGTTTCTCCTTTTTTAAACATATTGTCTAAAATTTTGATATAATAGATTATACATTAAAAAATCTAAATTACAAGATAAAAAATCCATTTTTAGACATATAGTCTAATTTGTTTACAAGGAGGAAATATGCAAGAAAGTAACAAACGCTTAAAAACAAAGAGAACTATTGAAAATGCTATGGTACAATTACTAATGGAACAACCATTTGATCAAATTTATACTGTCAAGTTAGCAGAAAAAGCCGGAATTAGTCGTTCCAGCTTCTATACTCACTATAAGGATAAGTATGATATGATTGAGCACTATCAAAGCAAGCTATTTCATACATTTGAATATATTTTTCAAAAACATGCTCATCACAAAAGAGATGCTATTTTAGAAGTATTTGAATATCTAGAGTCAGAACCACTTCTGGCTGCCCTTCTTTCTGAAAATGGGACCAAAGAAATCCAAAATTTCTTACGAAATAAACTTCATATCATGCTCAGTACAGATTTACAAAAGCGATTTATGCAACTGAATCTCAATACCACTGAATTAGAATATAGTAGCATCTATCTAACTCATGCACTTTTTGGTGTCTGCCAAACTTGGATTGCACATGGAAAAAAAGAAAGTCCTCAAGAAATAACAGACTTCCTTATGAAAATGCTTGGTGATATAAATTGATACAAAAAGGGAACACAGCTGTGTTCCCTTTTATCTATACTCCGCCAGTAGGACTCGAACCTACGACATCATGATTAACAGTCATGCGCTACTACCAACTGAGCTATGGCGGATAAAATAGTCCGTACGGGATTCGAACCCGTGTTACCGCCGTGAAAAGGCGGTGTCTTAACCCCTTGACCAACGGACCTTCTATCTGTAGCAGATATAACCATTATATCAATTTCTTGCTAATTGTCAATTACTTTTGAGATTTTTTATCTAGAATATCTTTTAATTTTCTAATTTTTAATCTTGAAATAGGACAACGATGGTCTTCATAGAAAACAATTTCTAGATTTTTTCGATCAATTTCTCTGATATTGCCTATATTTACCAAAAATGACTTATGAGGAGAATAAAATCTCTGAGTATGTTTGTCCTTTTCCTGAATATCTGTCATGGTACCGTAAAACTCTTTGGCAAAATTCTTACCAATAATGCGTAATTTATGAGAGACACCTGTCGTTTCAATATACAAAATATCATGGTAAGGAATTTTTAAATCATTTCCCTTGTAATTGTAGTCAAAATAATCTACAACATCTTCATTTTCAAGTAACATACTCTTCGTGTAGAAGATATTTTGCTCAATTCTCTTCTTAAACAACTCATCATTGATATCCTTATCAACAAAATCTAAGGCTGATACCTGGTATTTATAGGTTAGAGTCGCAAACTCTGATCGACTGGTGATAAAGACGATAATAGCGTAAGGATTGTGATGACGAATAAACTGAGCAACTTCAAACCCTTTTTTCTCAATTCCATGAATATCAATATCTAGAAAATAAAGCTGGTTTACTTCATCATTTTCGATATATTCCTTAAACTCACGAACTTTTCCCGTTGTCTTGTATGATATTGGAATATTCGATTCTTTCGAAATTTCATCCAATATTCTCTCTAGTCTCACTTGATGTTCAATAACATCTTCTAAAATTAAAACTTTCATTCAAATTCCCTCTTAAATCTAATGATTTGTCTAAATGTACTGCCTTCCATCTCTGTTTCTAAAATAATATTGTTGTACTTATCCAGTAGTTCTTTCACATTATTTAATCCGACTCCACGATTTCTTCCCTTAGTAGAGAATCCTAAAGCAAATAGATCTCCTGAAGGAGTCATCGTCATTTTACATGAATTCTGAATCACAATCACTGTTTCAGTTTCCATCTTAATAACTGCTACTTCCATCTGCTTTTTATAACTATCAGCCGATCCTTCGACAGCATTGTTCAATAAAACACTCATAATACGAACTAAATCCAGCAGGTCTATTGGAAGCTTGGTAATCGTATCTTTTACTTCCAGTGTAAACTCTACACCATTATTTCGAGCATATACAATTGACTGAGCAACCAAACTTCGTAAAGCTGAATCTTCTATGTTGTTCAAGTCAAAGTAAGTATACTTATCTGAACGCAGTTTGTGATTTGCTTTGACCAAAACTTCATTGTAAACTCTGTCAATTTCCTGTAAATCACAACTGTCAATTGCCATCTGCATGCTGACAAGCATCCCAGCATAATCATGTCGAAAACCACGAATTTCATTATACAGACCGACAATTTCATCTGTGTAGTTTTGTAAATGTTTCTGTTCAAATTTCTTCTGCTTCAAAGCAATCTCTTTCTCCATTTGAACTTTATGAGAATTCATTGCAAAGAAGATCAAAAGTAGAGAAATAAAGACGATAGACGACAAAATACTTCCAAAACTATTCAAATGTTTAATCGTACTTACCATATCTGAAACGAAAGATGCAACATGTAGCAGTAGTAAGGCAAAAAATACTTTTTTCAAAAAAGGATAAAGGTAGTCCTTGTCAAAATAGGCTAGTTCCAAATGGAAATAATGAATGATTTTTAAGACAACAAAATAAGTCAACGTTGAGATTGCTAAAAAGAATAGGCCATAATATTGTAAAACAAAATTGTCTCCTGTTATAGAGGAGAAAGTCACGGACAGAAAGTTATGAGTACTCTCATATAAAAGAGATAGTAGTAAACTTAGGAATAGTCCTCTATCCCTCTCATACTGTTTGATCCATCGAAAATAGGAATATAATCCCAAAGGAAATAAAAATGTTACAATTCCTAACCCATCTAAAGATAGAAAATAGAAGGGAAGTTCAAGTACTGCTTCTACTAGTAATGTATAAGCACCAAAAACGTATAGTTCCTTTGCTTTTATTTGACCTTTACAAATTAAATGGTAACTGTGACTAAGAATTAGAAAATATAATATAAAATCCACTACTAAGAAAAAATCCATTCTGCTACTCCTTTATCTTCTTCTAAATAAATTAAATAAAGCACCATCTGGTTTCCTCATCTCCCCACCTTGAATCTTTTGCAAGTCTTTTTCCTTCAAGGCTACAAACTGTTCCAATTTAACTGTGTTTTTCATAATAAAATCTCCTCAATGTTTTTTTCTTGTAAGCTAACTTACAAAAACTATTATACAAAATGGAATTTCGTTTTAGATAAAATTCTCTCAACTGTCATTTTTTTCTCCCCAAGTGTACTTTTTTAAGAAAAAAGCCGGGAAAATTCCCAGCTTTGCTACTATATTGATCCCAGCAGGATTCGAACCTGCGACCGTTCGCTTAGAAGGCGAATGCTCTATCCAGCTGAGCTATGAGACCTAATACAGCTATTCTACCAAAAATTCAATTGAAAGTCAATTTTCTATTTATGATAGGGCGAGCCCTGCTGTATTGTAAAAGCTCGATAGATTTGTTCAACAAGGACTAGTCTCATTAACTGATGGGGCAAGGTTAAACGACCAAAACTAACAGAGAGATTAGCTCTCTTTTTTACATCCTGTGCTAATCCCAGACTCCCTCCAATAATAAAAGTAAGAGTAGAAAATCCTTTTATAGAAGCTTCTTCTAACTGCTTACTAAATTCTTCTGAGGAGAAAGTTTTCCCTTCAATGGCTAACACAATAACAAAATCACGGTCACCAACTTTTGATAAAATTCTCTGACCTTCTATTTCTAAAATCTTTTGATTTTCTGATTCACTGGCCTTATCTGGTGTTTTTTCATCTGCTAGCTCTATCATTTCAAGCTTAGCAAATCGAGAAATTCGTTTTGAATACTCTGCAATACCATCTTTTAAATACTTTTCTTTCAGTTTCCCAACTGTTACAACTTTAATTTTCATGACTCTATTCTAACATATTCTCTATTTTTTCACATCTTATTCACAAAATAAAAGGTTAATTTTAGCCGAGAAAACCACAGATTTTTGAAAGTTATCCACAATCTGTGAAAAACTTTTGTTTTTAAGTTATAATTAAGCTAGTCAGTTTATACTTTCAGTAATTTCAAATAAATGGAGGCAAATATGAAACATCTAAAAACATTTTACAAAAAATGGTTTCAATTATTAGTCGTTATCGTCATTAGCTTTATTAGTGGAGCCTTGGGTAGTTTTTCAATAACACAACTAACTCAAAAAAGTGGTGTAAGTACCTCTAACAACAATAGTACTATTACACAGACTGCCTATAAGAACGAAAATTCAACAACACAGGCTGTTAACAAAGTAAAAGATGCTGTTGTTTCTGTTATTACTTATTCGGCAAACAGACAAAATAGCGTATTTGGCAATGATGATACTGACACAGATTCTCAACAAATCTCTAGTGAAGGATCTGGGGTTATTTATAAAAAGAATGATAAAGAAGCTTACATCGTAACCAATAATCACGTTATAAATGGCGCCAGCAAAGTAGATATTCGTTTGTCAGATGGAACTAAAGTACCTGGAGAAATTGTCGGAGCTGACACTTTCTCTGATATTGCTGTCGTCAAAATCTCTTCAGAAAAAGTGACAACAGTAGCTGAGTTTGGTGATTCTAGCAAGTTAACCGTAGGAGAAACTGCTATTGCCATTGGTAGCCCATTGGGTTCTGAATATGCAAATACTGTCACTCAGGGTATTGTATCTAGTCTCAATCGAAATGTATCTTTAAAATCTGAAGATGGACAAGCCATTTCTACAAAAGCCATCCAAACTGATACTGCTATTAACCCAGGTAACTCTGGTGGCCCACTAATCAATATTCAAGGACAGGTTATCGGAATTACCTCAAGTAAAATTGCCACAAATGGAGGAACATCTGTAGAAGGTCTTGGTTTTGCAATCCCTGCAAATGATGCTATCAATATTATTGAACAGTTAGAAAAGAACGGAAAAGTGACTCGTCCAGCTTTGGGAATTCAAATGGTCAATCTCTCAAATATTAATACAAGTGATCTTAGAAGACTGAATATTCCAAGCAATGTAACATCTGGTGTCGTTGTTCGTTCTGTGCAGAGCAATATGCCTGCCAATGGTCACCTTGACAAATACGATGTTATTACAAAAGTAGATGACAAAGACATTGCTTCATCAACAGACTTACAAAGCGCTCTTTACAATCATTCTATCGGAGACACCATTAAGATAACTTACTATCGTAACGGTAAAGAAGAAACTACATCTATTAAACTTGACAAGAGTTCAGGTGATTTAGAATCTTAATTGACATCTATGTAAAGAAAGCTTTACATAAGAGAAAAGATGTGTTAGTGTAGAATCATGGAAAAATTTGAAATGGTTTCTATCACGGATATACAAAAAAATCCCTATCAACCTCGAAAAGAATTTGATGGAGAAAAACTACATGAACTAGCACAGTCTATCAAAGAAAATGGGGTCATTCAACCGATTATTGTTCGTCAATCTCCTGTTATTGGTTATGAAATCCTTGCAGGAGAGAGACGCTATCGGGCTTCACTTTTAGCTGGTCTAACGTCTATCCCAGCTGTTGTTAAACAGCTTTCAGATCAAGAGATGATGGTCCAGTCCATCATTGAAAATTTGCAAAGAGAAAATTTAAATCCAATAGAAGAAGCACGCGCCTATGAATCTCTTGTAGAGAAAGGATTTACCCATGCTGAAATTGCAGATAAAATGGGCAAGTCTCGTCCTTATATCAGCAACTCTATTCGCTTGCTGTCCTTGCCAGAACAGATCCTCTCAGAAGTAGAAAATGGCAAACTATCACAAGCCCATGCGCGTTCGCTAGTTGGCTTGAATAAGGAACAACAAGACTATTTCTTTCAACGAATTAGAGAGGAAGACATTTCTGTAAGGAAGTTAGAAGCTCTTCTGACAGAGAAAAAACAAAAGAAACTTCAAAAAACGAATCATTTCATACAAAATGAAGAAGAACAGTTAAAAAAACTACTCGGATTAGATGTAGAAATCAAATTGTCTAAAAAAGACAATGGAAAAATCATTATTTCTTTTTCAAATCAAGAAGAATACAGTAGAATTATCAACAGCCTGAAATAAGGCTGTTCTTTTATTTTTTTATCTCACAAGGTTATCCACCATTTTTTTCAATAAAAAGCTTAATAAATCAACAGTTTCTGATTTTATCCCCAACCTGTGGATAAAACTTGATAACATTGTGGATTATTTTTCACAGCTTGTGGAAAATTCTTACTATCTATGGTAAAATAAGTCTAGCATTAAACTTTTAAATAGTAAAGGAGGAGAAAGGATTGAAAGAAAAACAATTTTGGAATCGTATATTAGAATTTGCTCAAGAAAGACTGACTCGATCCATGTATGATTTCTATGCTATTCAAGCTGAACTCATCAAGGTAGAAGAAAATGTTGCCACTATATTTTTACCACGATCTGAAATGGAAATGGTCTGGGAAAAACAACTAAAAGATATTATTGTAGTTGCTGGATTTGAAATTTATGACGCTGAAATAACTCCCCACTATATTTTCATCAAACCTCAAGATACGACTATCTCACAAGTTGAAGAAGCTCCAAATTCAACTCTTTATGACTATAGTCCAAAGTTAGCATCTATTCCTTATTCGGATACTGGATTAAAAGAAAAGTATACCTTTGATAATTTTATTCAGGGGGATGGAAATGTCTGGGCAGTATCAGCAGCTTTGGCTGTCTCTGAAGATTTGGCCTTAACCTATAATCCTCTTTTTATCTATGGAGGACCTGGACTTGGTAAGACTCACTTACTCAATGCCATTGGGAATGAGATTTTGAAAAATATTCCCGATGCGCGTGTTAAGTACATTCCTGCTGAAAGCTTTATCAACGACTTTCTTGAACATCTGAGACTGGGTGAAATGGATAAATTCAAAAAAACCTACCGTAGCCTCGATCTTTTGTTAATTGATGATATTCAATCGCTGAGTGGAAAAAAAGTTGCAACTCAGGAAGAATTTTTCAATACTTTCAATGTTCTCCATAACAATCAAAAACAAATTGTTCTGACTAGTGATCGTAGCCCTAAACACCTAGAGGGACTTGAAGAACGGCTTGTCACGCGCTTTAGCTGGGGCTTGACGCAAAACATCACACCACCTGATTTTGAGACACGTATTGCCATTTTACAAAGCAAAACAGAGCATTTAGACTACAATTTCCAAAGTGATACCCTAGAATACCTAGCTGGGCAATTTGATTCAAACGTCCGAGAACTTGAAGGAGCAATCAACGACATCACTTTAATTGCCAGAGTAAAAAAAATCAAGGATATCACTATCGATATCGCTGCAGAGGCTATTCGAGCACGTAAACAAGATGTTAGCCAAATGCTCGTCATCCCAATTGATAAAATTCAAAATGAAGTTGGTAACTTTTATGGTGTCAGCGTCAAAGAAATGAAGGGAAGTAGACGCCTTCAAAATATTGTGTTAGCCCGTCAAGTAGCCATGTATTTATCTAGAGAACTAACAGATAATAGTCTTCCAAAAATTGGGAAGGAATTTGGTGGAAAAGACCATACAACAGTTATTCATGCCCATGCCAAAATTAAATCTTTGATTGATGAAGACGATAATTTACGTTTAGAAATTGAATCAATTAAAAAGAAAATCAAATAACTTGTGGATAACTTTTACTTTATTATCTTTTTTATCCACATTTTTTAAACAAGCCAAAAAACTTGATATGACTTGTTTAAAGTCTGTTTTCCACAGATTTCACAGACTCTATTATTACTATTATCTTTCTAATACTAAAAATAAATAAAGGAGAATCCATGATTCATTTTTCAATTAATAAAAATTTATTTCTACAAGCATTAAATACAACTAAGAGAGCTATTAGTTCTAAAAATGCTATTCCTATTTTATCAACCGTCAAAATTGACGTGACCAATGAAGGTGTTACTTTAATTGGTTCAAATGGTCAAATTTCAATTGAAAATTTTATTTCTCAAAAAAATGAAGATGCTGGTCTGTTAATTACTTCTTTAGGTTCGATCCTTCTTGAAGCTTCTTTCTTTATCAATGTGGTATCTAGTCTACCTGATGTAAGTCTTGATTTTAAAGAAATTGAACAAAATCAAATTGTTTTAACGAGTGGTAAATCAGAAATTACCCTAAAAGGAAAAGATAGCGAACAGTACCCACGAATCCAAGAAATTTCAGCAAGCACTCCTTTGGTTCTTGAAACAAAATTACTCAAGAAAATTATCAATGAAACAGCATTTGCTGCAAGTACACAAGAGAGTCGTCCAATTTTAACAGGTGTTCATTTTGTATTAAGTCAACACAAGGAGCTAAAAACAGTGGCAACAGACTCTCATCGTCTAAGCCAGAAAAAATTAACTCTTGAGAAAAATAGTGATGATTTTGATGTTGTCATTCCTAGCCGTTCTCTACGCGAATTTTCAGCGGTATTTACAGATGATATCGAAACTGTAGAGATTTTCTTTGCCAATAACCAAATCCTCTTTAGAAGCGAAAATATTAGCTTCTACACTCGTCTCCTAGAAGGAAACTATCCTGATACAGATCGTTTGATTCCAACAGACTTTAGTACTACTATTACTTTTGATGTTGTAAACTTACGCCAGTCAATGGAACGTGCTCGTCTTTTATCAAGTGCTACTCAAAATGGTACTGTGAAACTTGAAATAAAAGCTGGGGTTGTTAGCGCCCATGTTCACTCTCCAGAAGTTGGTAAAGTAAACGAAGAAATCGATACTGATCAGGTTACTGGTGAAGATTTGACCATTAGTTTCAACCCAACTTATTTGATTGATTCACTCAAGGCTTTAAATAGCGACAAGGTGACTATTAGCTTTATCTCAGCTGTTCGTCCATTTACTCTTGTGCCAGCAGACACTGATGAGGACTTCATGCAGCTCATTACACCAGTTCGTACAAATTAAGTTAAAGAGGTTGAGCCTAGCTCGCCTCTTTTATGATATAATCGAAAAAGAAAAGGAGAGTAGTATGTATCAAGTTGGAAATTTTGTTGAAATGAAAAAACCACATGCTTGTACAATCAAGTCAACTGGTAAAAAAGCAAATCGTTGGGAAATTACACGTGTTGGGGCAGATATCAAAATCAAATGTAGTAATTGTGATCATGTTGTCATGATGGGGCGCTATGATTTTGATCGAAAGATGAATAAAATTATTGACTGAGAACCCTTAGTTAGAGGGTTAGCAAGTTTTCCCTTTTTGTGTTATAATATTAGGGATTGAAATGAAAACGGAGAATGAGAAAATATGGCTTTAACAGCAGGTATCGTTGGTTTGCCAAACGTTGGTAAATCAACACTATTTAATGCAATTACAAAAGCAGGAGCAGAGGCGGCAAACTACCCATTTGCGACGATTGATCCAAATGTTGGAATGGTAGAAGTTCCAGATGAACGCCTACAAAAACTAACTGAAATGATTACTCCTAAAAAGACAGTTCCCACAACTTTTGAATTTACAGATATTGCAGGGATTGTAAAAGGAGCTTCAAAAGGAGAAGGACTGGGGAACAAATTCTTGGCTAATATCCGTGAAGTAGATGCGATTGTTCACGTAGTTCGTGCTTTTGATGATGAAAATGTCATGCGCGAGCAAGGACGTGAAGATGCATTTGTGGATCCACTTGCAGATATTGACACCATTAACCTAGAATTGATTCTTGCTGACTTAGAATCAGTTAATAAACGCTATGCGCGTGTAGAAAAGATGGCACGTACGCAAAAAGATAAAGAATCAGTAGCAGAGTTTAATGTTCTTCAAAAGATTAAACCAGTCCTTGAAGATGGAAAATCAGCTCGTACAATCGAATTTACAGATGAGGAACAAAAGGTTGTCAAAGGTCTCTTCCTTTTGACGACTAAACCAGTTCTTTATGTAGCGAATGTAGATGAAGATGTAGTTTCAGATCCAGATTCTATCGACTATGTCAAACAAATTCGTGAATTTGCAGCGACAGAAAATGCAGAGGTAGTAGTAATTTCAGCGCGTGCTGAAGAAGAAATTTCTGAATTGGACGATGAAGATAAAAAAGAGTTTCTTGAAGCCATTGGTTTGACAGAGTCAGGCGTTGACAAGTTGACTCGTGCAGCTTACCACTTACTTGGATTGGGAACTTACTTCACAGCTGGTGAAAAAGAAGTTCGCGCTTGGACCTTTAAACGTGGTATGAAGGCTCCTCAAGCAGCTGGTATTATCCACTCAGACTTTGAAAAAGGATTTATTCGTGCAGTAACTATGTCATATGAGGATCTAGTGAAATACGGATCTGAAAAGGCCGTAAAAGAAGCTGGGCGCTTGCGTGAAGAAGGTAAAGAATATATCGTTCAAGATGGCGATATCATGGAATTCCGCTTTAATGTCTAAAGAAATTAATGAATAGTGTCAATTAGGTTGGAAAAAAATTCCAACCCTTTTGGCTTTTGAAAGGAAAAATAAATGACCAAATTACTTGTAGGATTAGGAAATCCAGGGGATAAATATTTTGAAACAAAACACAATGTTGGATTTATGTTGATTGACCAACTAGCGAAGAAACAGAATGTCACTTTTACACATGATAAGATATTTCAAGCTGACCTAGCATCCTTTTTCCTAAATGGAGAAAAAATTTATCTTGTCAAACCAACGACATTTATGAATGAAAGTGGAAAAGCGGTTCATGCTTTATTAACTTATTATGGTTTGGATATTGAAGATTTACTCATCATTTACGATGACCTTGACATGGAAGTTGGAAAGATTCGCTTAAGAGCAAAGGGATCCGCAGGTGGTCATAATGGTATCAAGTCTATTATTCAACATATTGGAACTCAGGTCTTTAACCGTGTTAAGATTGGAATCGGAAGACCTAAAAATGGCATGTCAGTTGTTAACCATGTTTTGAGTACCTTTGACAAGGATGATTATATTGGTATTTTACAATCTATTGACAAAGTTGACGATTCTGTAAACTACTATTTACAAGAGAAAAACTTTGAAAAAACGATGCAGAGGTATAACGGATAAATGTTGACCTTATTAGATTTATTCTCAGAAAATGATCAGATAAAAAAATGGCATCAAAATCTGACAGATAAGAAAAGACAATTAATGTTAGGCTTGTCAACTTCTACAAAAGCTTTAGCAATTGCTAGTAGTTTGAGACAGGAAGATAAGATTGTGTTATTGATGTCAACTTATGGAGAAGCAGAAGGACTTGTTAGTGATCTTATTTCTATCTTGGGTGAGGAATTTGTCTATCCATTTTTGGTAGATGACTCCCCTATGGTCGAGTTTTTGATGTCTTCACAAGAAAAAATCATTTCACGGGTTGAAGCCTTACGTTTTTTGACTGATTCATCTAAGAAAGGGATTTTAGTTTGTAATATTGCAGCAAGTCGATTGTTTTTACCGTCTCCCAATGCATTTAAAGATAGTATTGTAAAAATAACAGTTGGTGAAGAATATGACCAACACGCACTTATCTATCAGTTAAAAGAGATAGGCTATCGAAAAGTTACACAAGTACAAACTCAAGGCGAATTTAGTCTGCGAGGAGATATTTTAGATATTTTTGAAATATCCCAGTTAGAACCTTACCGAATTGAGTTTTTTGGTGATGAAGTCGATGGTATCAGGTCATTTGAAGTAGAAACACAATTATCGAAAGAAAATCAGACAGAACTCACTATCTTTCCAGCTAGTGATATGCTTTTGAGAGAAAAGGATTATCAACGAGGACAGTCAGCTTTAGAAAAACAAATTTCAAAGACCTTATCACCTATTTTGAAATCATACCTAGAAGAAATTCTTTCAAGTTTTCATCAAAAACAAAGTCATGCAGATTCTAGGAAATTTTTATCTTTGTGTTATGACAAGACATGGACTGTTTTTGACTATATTGAAAAAGATAACCCAGTATTCATTGATGATTATCAGAAATTGATGAATCAGTATGAAGTCTTTGAAAGAGAGTTAGCACAATACTTTACAGAAGAGTTACAGAGCGGTAAAGCATTTTCTGAGATGCAGTATTTTGCAGATACTGAGAACATCTATAAAAAACAAAGTCCAGTGACCTTTTTTTCTAATCTGCAAAAGGGTTTAGGAAATCTCAAGTTTGACCAAATTTATCAATTTAATCAATATCCCATGCAGGAGTTTTTCAATCAATTTTCTTTTCTAAAAGAAGAAATTGAGCGATACAAAAAAATGAACTACACCATTATTCTGCAGTCTAGCAATTCAATGGGAAGTAAAACATTGGAGGATGTTTTAGAGGAATACCAGATTAAATTGGATTCTAGAGATAAGTCAAGTGTTTGTAAAGAATCTGTAAACTTAATCGAGGGTAATCTCAGACATGGTTTTCATTTTGTAGATGAAAAGGTTTTATTGATAACTGAACATGAGATTTTTCAAAAGAAGTTGAAACGTCGTTTTCGAAGACAACATGTTTCAAACGCAGAGAGATTAAAAGATTACAATGAACTTGAAAAAGGAGATTACGTTGTTCACCATATCCATGGAATTGGTCAATATCTAGGGATTGAAACAATTGAAATCAAAGGGATTCACCGTGATTATGTTAGTGTTCAATACCAAAACGGGGATCAGATTTCTATCCCAGTGGAACAGATTCATCTACTTTCCAAATACGTTTCAAGTGACGGTAAAGCACCTAAACTCAATAAATTAAATGATGGTCATTTCAAAAAAGCCAAGCAAAAAGTTAAGAACCAGGTAGAGGATATAGCTGACGATTTAATTAAACTTTATTCTGAACGCAGTCAGTTGAAGGGTTTTGCTTTCTCAGCTGATGATGAGGATCAACATGCTTTTGATGATGCCTTCCCTTATGTTGAAACGGATGATCAACTTCGTAGTGTTGAGGAAATCAAGAGAGATATGCAGGCTTCTCAACCAATGGATCGACTTTTAGTTGGGGATGTTGGTTTTGGAAAGACTGAAGTTGCTATGCGTGCAGCCTTTAAGGCAGTCAATGATCACAAACAGGTTGTCGTTCTAGTTCCGACGACGGTTTTAGCGCAACAGCACTATACGAATTTTAAGGAACGATTCCAAAATTTTGCAGTTAATATTGATGTATTGAGTCGCTTTAGAAGTAAAAAAGAGCAGACTGAAACACTTGAAAAATTGAAAAAGGGTCAAGTTGATATTTTAATTGGAACACATCGTGTTTTGTCAAAAGATGTTGTGTTTGCTGATTTGGGCTTAATGATTATTGATGAGGAACAGCGATTTGGTGTCAAGCATAAGGAAACCTTGAAAGAACTGAAGAAACAAGTGGATGTCCTAACTTTGACCGCTACTCCAATCCCTCGTACCCTCCATATGTCTATGCTGGGAATCAGAGATTTGTCTGTTATTGAAACTCCGCCGACTAATCGCTATCCTGTTCAGACCTATGTTTTAGAAAAGAATGATAGTGTGATTCGTGATGCTGTCTTGCGTGAAATGGAGCGTGGAGGTCAAGTTTACTATCTTTACAATAAAGTTGACACGATTGATCAGAAGGTTTCCGAATTACAGGAGTTGATTCCAGAGGCTTCGATTGGGTATGTTCATGGGCAAATGAGTGAGATTCAGTTAGAGAATACTCTACTGGATTTCATTGAAGGTCAGTATGATATTTTGGTGACAACTACCATTATTGAGACAGGGGTGGATATTCCAAATGCCAATACTTTATTTATTGAAAATGCGGACCATATGGGCTTGTCAACCTTGTATCAGTTAAGAGGAAGAGTCGGTCGTAGTAATCGTATTGCTTATGCCTATCTCATGTATCGTCCAGAAAAATCAATCAGTGAAGTCTCCGAGAAGAGATTAGAAGCGATTAAAGGATTCACAGAATTGGGCTCGGGTTTTAAGATTGCGATGCGAGATCTGTCGATTCGTGGAGCAGGAAATCTTTTAGGGAAATCCCAGTCTGGTTTCATTGATTCTGTTGGTTTTGAATTGTATTCGCAGTTATTGGAGGAAGCTATTGCTAAACGACATGGTAATGGGAACACAAGAACCAAAGGGAATGCTGAGTTGATTTTACAAATTGATGCCTATCTTCCTGATACTTATATTTCTGATCAACGACATAAGATTGAAATTTACAAGAAAATTCGTCAAATTGACAACCGTGTCAACTATGAAGAGTTACAAGAAGAGTTGATGGACCGATTTGGAGAGTACCCAGACGTGGTAGCCTATCTTTTAGAGATTGGTTTGCTTAAGTCTTATCTTGATAAGGTATTTGTTCAACGTGTGGAAAGAAAAGATAATAAGATTACAGTACAATTTGAAAAAGTCACTCAACGACTGTTTTTGGCTCAAGATTATTTTAAAGCTTTATCCGCAACGAACTTAAAAGCAGCCATAGCTGAGAATAAAGGACTAATGGAAGTTGTATTTGATGTCCGAAACAAGAAGGACTATGAAATTTTAGAAGGTCTGCTCATTTTTGGAGAAAGTTTATTAGAGATAAAAGTGTCGAAAGAAGTCAATTCCCTTTAACATTTTTCTTCTATAAAATAGATAAAAATGATACAATAATAATTTGAGGTAATAAAAATGAGATTAGACAAGTATTTAAAAGTATCAAGAATTATCAAGCGTCGTACAGTCGCAAAAGAAGTAGCAGATAAAGGCAGAATTAAGGTAAATGGAATTTTGGCTAAAAGTTCAACGGACTTAAAAGTTAATGACCAAGTTGAAATTCGCTTTGGCAATAAGTTGCTACTTGTAAAAGTACTGGAGATGAAAGATAGTACAAAAAAAGAAGATGCAGCAGGCATGTATGAAATTATCAGTGAAACACGGGTAGAAGAAAATGTCTAAAAATATCGTACAATTGAATAATTCTTTTATTCAAAATGAACACCAACGTCGTCGTTATCTGATGAAGGAACGACAAAAACGTAATCGTTTCATGGGTTGGGTTCTTATTTTGATGATTTTATTGTTCATTTTACCAACTTATAATCTTGCTCAAAGTTATCACCAATTACTCCAAAGACGTCAACAGTTATCAGACTTGCAAACTCAGTATCAAACATTGAGTGAGGAGAAGGAGAAAGAGACAGCTTTTGCTACAAAGTTGAAAGATGAAGATTACGCTGCTAAATACATGCGTGCAAAATATTATTATTCTAAGAATCGGGAAGCTGTTTATACGATTCCTGATTTGCTCCCAAGGTGATAAAATGGAAAATTTATTAGACGTAATTGAGCAATTTTTGAGTCTATCGGATGAAAAACTAGAAGAGTTGGCTGATAAAAATCAACTATTGCGTTTACAAGAAGAAAAGGAAAGGAAGAATGCGTAAATTCTTAATTATTTTGTTGCTACCGAGTTTTTTGACAGTTTCAAAAGTCGTTAGCACAGAAAAAGAAGTTGTCTATACTTCGAAAGAAATTTATTACCTTTCACAATCTGACTTTGGTATTTATTTTAGAGAAAAGCTAAATTCTCCCATGGTTTATGGAGAGGTTCCTGTTTATGCGAATGAAGATTTAGTAGTGGAATCTGGAAAATTGACTCCAAAAACAAGTTTTCAAATAACCGAGTGGCGTTTAAATAAACAAGGAATTCCAGTATTTAAGTTATCCAACCATCAATTTATTGCTGCAGACAAACGATTTTTATATGATCAGTCAGAGGTAACTCCAACAATAAAAAAAGTATGGTTAGAATATGATTTTAAACTGTACAATAGTCCTTATGATTTAAAAGAAGTGAAATCATCCTTATCAGCTTATTCTCAAGTATCAATTGATAAGACCATGTTTGTAGAAGGAAGAGAATTTCTACATATTGATCAGGCTGGATGGGTAGCTAAAGAATCAACTTCTGAAGAAGATAATCGGATGAGTAAAGTCCAAGAAATGTTATCGGAAAAATATCAGAAGGATTCATTTTCTATTTATGTTAAGCAACTGACTACTGGAAAAGAAGCTGGTATCAATCAAGATGAAAAGATGTATGCGGCTAGTGTTTTGAAACTCCCTTATCTTTATTATACGCAAGAAAAAATAAATGAGGGTCTTTATAAGTTAGAAACGACTATAAAATACGTATCTGCAGTCAATGATTTTACAGGTTCTTATAAACCAGAGGGAAGTGGTAGCCTTCCTAAAAAAGAGGATAATAAAGAGTATTCTCTAAAAGATTTAATTACGAAAGTATCAAAAGAATCTGATAATGTAGCTCATAATTTATTGGGATATTACATTTCAAACCAATCTGATGCCATATTTAAATCCAAGATGTCTGCTATTATGGGAGATGATTGGGATCCAAAAGAAAAATTGATTTCTTCTAAAATGGCTGGGAAAGTCATGGAAGCTATTTATACCCAAAATGGATTTGTATTAGATTCTTTGACTAAAACAGATTTTGATAATGAGAGAATTGCCAAAGGTGTTTCTGTTAAAGTAGCTCATAAAATTGGAGATGCAGATGAATTTAAGCATGATACGGGTGTTGTCTATGCAGATTCTCCATTTATTCTTTCTATTTTCACTAAAAATTCTGATTATGATACGATTTCTAAGATAGCCAAGGATGTTTATGAGGTTCTAAAATGAGGGAACAAGATTTTTTAAATCATTTTCTCAAGAATGGATATTTCAAAAAGCATGCTAAGGTGGTGCTAGCTCTTTCTGGTGGATTAGATTCTATGTTTCTATTTAAGGTGTTATCTACGTATCAAAAAGAGTTAGAAATTGAATTGATTCTAGCTCATGTTAATCATAAGCAGAGAGTAGAATCAGATTGGGAAGAACAGGAATTAAGGAAGTTGGCTGCTGAAGCAGAGCTTCCTATTTATATCAGCAATTATTTATGTGAATTTTCAGAAGCGCGTGCTCGACATTTTCGTTATGATTTTTTTCAAGAGGTCATGAAAAAGACAGGTGCGACAGCTTTAGTCACTGCCCACCATGCTGATGATCAGGTGGAAACGATTTTGATGCGTTTGATTCGAGGCACTCGTTTGCGCTATCTATCAGGAATTAAGGAGAAGCAAGTAGTAGGAGAGATAGAAATCATTCGGCCCTTCTTGCATTTTCAGAAAAAAGACTTTCCACCAATTTTTCACTTTGAAGATATATCAAATCAGGAAAATCATTATTTTCGCAATCGTATTCGAAACTCATACTTACCAGAATTAGAAAAAGAAAATCCTCGATTTAGAAATGCAATCTTAAGAATCGGCAATGAAATTTTAGATTATGATTTGGCAATAGCTGAATTATCAAAGAATATTGATGTAGAAAATTTAGAGCAGCTATTGTCTTACTCTGAGTCGACACAAAGAGTTTTACTTCAAACTTATCTGAATCGTTTTCCAGATTTGAATCTTACAAAAGCTCAGTTTGAAGAAGTTCGACAGATTTTAAAAACTAAAAGCCAGTATTGTCATCCGCTTAAAAATGGCTATGAATTGATAAAAGAGTATCAACAGTTTCGGATTTGTAAAATCAGTCCTCAGTCTGATGAAAAGGAAGATGGACTTGTGTTACACTATCAAAATCAGGTATCTTATCAAGGATATAAATTTTCCTTTGGACTTCCTTTAGAAGGTGAATCAATTCAACAAATACTTGTTTCACGGGAAACATCAATACATATTCGTCATCGAAAAACAGGAGATGTTTTGATTCTAAATGGGCATAGAAAAAAACTCAGACGTCTATTTATTGATTTGAAAATCCCTATGGAAAAGCGAAAATCAGCTCTGATTATTGAGCAATTTGGTGAAATTGTCTCAATTTTGGGAATTGCGACCAGTAATTTGAGTAAAAACACGAAAAATGATATAATGAACACTGTACTTTATATAGAAAAAATAGATAGGTAAAAAAATGTTAGAAAACGATATTAAAAAAATCCTCGTTTCACACGATGAAATTACAGAAGCTACTAAAAAATTAGGTGCTCAATTAACTAAGGACTATGCAGGAAAAAATCCAATCTTAGTTGGGATTTTAAAAGGATCTATTCCTTTTATGGCTGAATTGGTTAAACATATCGACACACATATTGAAATGGACTTCATGATGGTTTCTAGTTACCATGGTGGAACAGCAAGTAGTGGTGTCATCAATATCAAGCAAGATGTGACTCAAGATATCAAAGGAAGACATGTTCTATTTGTAGAGGATATCATTGATACAGGACAAACTTTGAAGAATTTGCGAGATATGTTTATTGAAAGAGAAGCTGCTTCTGTTAAGATTGCAACCTTGTTGGATAAACCAGAAGGACGTGTTGTAGAAATTGAGGCAGACTATACCTGCTTTACTATCCCAAATGAGTTTGTAGTAGGTTATGGCTTAGACTACAAAGAAAATTATCGTAACCTTCCTTATGTTGGAGTATTGAAAGAAGAAGTGTATTCAAATTAGAAAGAACAATTTTTAATGAAAAAACAAAATAATGGTTTAATTAAAAATCCTTTTCTATGGTTATTACTTATTTTTTTCCTAGTTACAGCTTATCAGTATTTTAGTACAGGTAGTGTTGCAGGGAAAAGTGAGCAAATTAATTATACAGAATTGGTAAAAGAAATTACCGATGACAATGTAAAAGAATTGACTTACCAGCCAAATGGCAGTGTTATCGAAGTTTCAGGTGTTTATAAAAATCCTAAAACAAGTAAAGAAGAAACAGGCATTCAGTTCTTTTCTCCTTCTGCTATAACAGTAGAGAAATTTTCAAGCATCATTCTTCCTTCAGATACGACAGTATCAGAATTGCAAAAGCTTGCTTCTGACCATAAAGCGGAAGTAACTGTTAAGCATGAAAGTTCAAGTGGTATGTGGATCAATATTCTTGTATCCATTGTGCCATTCGGTATTCTTTTCTTCTTCCTATTCTCTATGATGGGAAATATGGGAGGAAATAATAGCCGTAACCCGATGAGTTTTGGACGTAGTAAGGCTAAAGCTGCAAATAAAGAAGATATTAAAGTAAGATTTTCAGATGTTGCTGGAGCTGAGGAAGAAAAACAAGAACTAGTTGAAGTTGTTGAATTCTTAAAAGATCCAAAACGATTTACAAAACTTGGAGCCCGTATTCCAGCAGGTGTCCTTCTGGAGGGACCTCCGGGAACAGGTAAAACTTTGCTTGCTAAGGCAGTCGCCGGAGAAGCAGGTGTTCCATTCTTTAGTATTTCAGGTTCTGACTTTGTAGAAATGTTTGTCGGAGTTGGAGCTAGTCGTGTTCGTTCTCTTTTTGAAGATGCCAAAAAATCAGCACCAGCTATCATCTTTATCGATGAAATTGATGCTGTTGGACGTCAACGTGGAGTTGGTCTTGGCGGAGGAAATGACGAACGTGAACAAACCTTGAACCAACTTTTGATTGAGATGGATGGTTTTGAGGGAAATGAAGGGATTATCGTCATTGCTGCTACAAACCGTTCAGATGTACTTGACCCTGCCCTTCTGCGTCCAGGACGTTTTGATAGAAAAGTCTTGGTTGGTCGCCCTGATGTTAAAGGTCGCGAAGCAATCTTGAAAGTTCATGCTAAGAACAAGCCTTTAGCAGAAGATGTTGATTTGAAATTAGTGGCTCAACAAACTCCAGGTTTTGTTGGTGCTGATTTAGAGAATGTCTTGAATGAAGCGGCTTTAGTTGCTGCTCGTCGCAATAAATCGATAATTGATGCCTCAGATATTGATGAAGCAGAAGATAGAGTTATTGCTGGACCTTCTAAGAAAGATAAGACTGTTTCACAAAAAGAACGTGAATTAGTTGCCTACCATGAGGCTGGACATACCATTGTTGGTTTAGTCTTGTCGAATGCCCGCGTTGTCCATAAGGTTACAATTGTACCACGTGGTCGTGCAGGTGGTTACATGATTGCACTTCCTAAGGAAGATCAAATGCTTCTATCTAAAGAAGATATGAAAGAGCAATTGGCTGGCTTAATGGGTGGACGTGTAGCTGAAGAAATTATCTTTAATGTTCAAACTACAGGAGCTTCAAACGACTTTGAACAAGCGACACAAATGGCGCGTGCAATGGTTACAGAGTACGGTATGAGTGAAAAACTTGGCCCAGTACAATATGAAGGAAATCATGCTATGTTTGGTGCACAGAGTCCTCAAAAATCAATTTCAGAACAAACAGCTTATGAAATTGACGAAGAAGTTCGTTCATTATTAAATGAAGCACGAAATAAAGCTGCTGAAATTATTCAATCAAATCGTGAAACTCACAAGTTGATTGCAGAAGCATTATTGAAATACGAAACATTGGATAGTACACAAATTAAATCTCTTTACGAGACAGGAAAGATGCCTGAAACAGTAGAAGAGGAATCACATGCATTATCTTATGATGAAGTAAAGTCAAAAATGAATGACGAAAAATAACCCCGAGAGAGGCATATCCTCTCTTTTTTGTGCAGTTTAGACGGTGTAGGGAACAGAATGGGGGAAATGGGCCAAAAGTGTTTCTGAATCTGTTAAACTGTATCTAGAAAGGGGAACAATATGCTTAAAAAATTATATGAAGAAGTCCAGGGGATTGTATATAAGTGTAGAAATGAATATTACCTTCATTTATGGGATCTATCGGATTGGGACCAAGAGGGCATGCTCTGCTTACATGAATTGATTAGTAGAGAAGAAGAGCTGGGAGAAGATATTCCTCGTTTACGTAAATACTTCAAAACTAAATTCCGAAATCGGATCCTAGACTATATCCGTAAGCAGGAAAGTCAAAAACGAAGATATGATAAAGAAGCCTATGAAGAAGTAGGTGAAATTAGTCATCGTATCAGTGAGGGAGGTCTGTGGCTAGATGAGTATTATCTCTTTCATGAAACCCTAAGAGATTATAGAAGTAAACAAAATAAAGAGAAACAAGAAGAGTTAGAACGCGTCTTAAGACATGAACGATTTCGAGGTCGACAAAGAGTATTGAGAGACTTACGTATTGTGTTTAAGGAGTTTGATATCCGTACTCGGTAAGAAGCTATGCAAAAAAAGAAAAAAACATAAAAAGTTTAAAAAGTAGTTGACAAAGTTTGAAAAGTCTGTATAATAGTAAGAGTTGAAAATAACAGCTCAGGTCCG